>VSOD01000130.1 GCA_009774655.1 Lachnospiraceae bacterium | reverse complement strand
CCACAATACCCACGATCACACCGACAGACCATCCCTTCTTCGGACCGCCTTCTCCGTCAACCATGAAATCCTCGCCCATCATATCGTCGCCCATCATATCATCCATGATCATCTCTGTCACGAAAAGGGTGATGGTCTTCTCTTCCGTAGTCACCTTGCCTGCGTCATCTTCATAAGAAATCTCCATGGTGACTGTTCCGTCATCCATAGTAGCCGCAATACCGGTTAACATAACATCCACACTTCCGGTGGCGCCTGACTGCAGATTGCCGACAAAAGAAGATGCCTCATCAATAGAGTCCGCCTTGAATTTCACCTGTACGTTATATAGCGTCGTCTTCCCTGTATTATAGATACTGAACATCACATTGGACTGGGAACCGACCGTGATATCCGCCGGCACCACTTCCGGAATACTCGTATCGAACCGGCTCTCCTGGGAGATCGGGATCGAGACACTGGCCTTATCCGTCAGATCGAACATCGTACCCGCATCATATTTCATATTGACATCCAGTACATAAGGTTTCTGTGCCAGGTCGGCTTTCGCCGTCATCTCGATCTCGATATCCGCCGCCGTGTTGGCCCCGATCCTGTCCATATAGATGGAACTGGCCCCGGACGTCGGCAGAAACGCGGAATACGTATTGGTCTTGTCTTCCCCCTCCTGCGCCGCCTGCATATCAAAAAGCACATTCGTTACCGCCGTATCTTTGGCCGTATTCTGTACGTGAATGATCAGTGTAAAAGTATCTCCGGCATAGACCGTAGACGGATTCGTCTCGAAGCCCGTCACCACGATACGCGGCTTCGCGCCGGACGTCTCCTGTCCGCTGCCGCCGATGATGCCGCTGCCCGGTTTACCGACCGTCTTCACATAGACCGTCAGCTCCGCCGGCTCCTCGCTCCGGACACCGGCCTTCGTGTACCACACATTGAATTTCAGCGGATAATAGCCGGTCATCACATCATTTCTGGCCGTAAAGGTAAACGTAAATTCCCTGCGGTTGGCCATCGCAGCATCCTTGGTCTGATTTCCCGGGATAAAAGGCTCTGTCTGCAGATACCCGCTCATATCCGGCTCAAAAGGCCACTCCGACACCACCGTCGACGTCTGCGGCTGTATGATCAGATCATTCAGTTCCTCCGTACCGAAGTTGATCACCGGGAGCACAATGGAAACCTTCTGTCCGTAACTTACCGTGGGCGTCTCCCAGTTGTCTCCAACCTGCAGGAATTCACTGGTGGTCATGGTGACCGCCGCTACCGCCGTAGACTCCATGTTGCTTTTGGCCTGTGACACATAAGCCCACAGCTCCGTCAGTGACATCTCGGTATTGGCAATGTAATAGACCGCACTGTCGAATACCTTGTGAAGATTCTCCATTACCTTTTCATCCAGCTTGTACCGCACTTCCAGACTCTGCATGTAATAGAGCATGTCCGCATCTGCATCCGCACGGTCGTCGTCCGTGATCACCCGGTCTGATGTGCGGTTGATGACAGGCGTATTATTACTGATACTTCCCGACGGATCCTGATCCGGATTCTGATCCCCGTTCCCCCAGGCGTCCGGATTCTCAATATAATCTGGTTCTACCGCTTTCACATAGGCCACCGTCCCCGGCAGCTGCGGCATCGGCCAGACCGCTATGCTCAGCGCCACACTCAAAGCCACGCCGGCCAAAAACTTACCTGCCGCCTTTGTGACCGTTAACTTTCTCTTCAACTTCCATTCTTTTCTTATCATCTCTCTTATCCTCTTTTACAGTTAACGACATTAGAAATTTCGTTTACTATACAACATACTTCCCGTCATGTCATTCTGTCTGCGGCCACCGGCAAACCTCTGCCGTATCCGCAGTCACCCGGCGTCATTCCTGCGCCTTGATCTCCTCCGGCAGTTCCATCCCCCGCCGGTCCTCGATCTCTATGATCTTGCCGTCCCTGATCCGCAGCACCAGATCCGCAAACCCGGCCAGATAATTATCGTGCGTTACCATCACCAGAGTCTGCTGCTTCTCCCGCACCACCTTCTTCATCAGATTCATCACTTCCACGGAAGTGTTGGAATCCAGATTCCCGGTAGGTTCGTCCGCGAAGATGATCTCCGGTTCCACCACCAGCGCCCGGGCCACGCCTACACGCTGCTGCTGACCGCCGGACATCTGATTGGGCCTGTGTTTCTTATGCTTTTCAAGTCCGACCAGCTCCAGCATTTCCTCCGCCTTCCTTATGCGGCTCTTCCTGTCCATCCCCTGAAACGTAAGCGGAAGCGCCACGTTCTCGATGGCATTCATAGTCCCCATCAGGTTAAAAGACTGGAAGATAAAACCGATATGCTCCCGGCGAAACGCCACCAGCTGGTTCTCCGTCTTCCGCTCCATATGCTCTCCGGCGATCACGATCTCGCCCTTCGTGGGCTTCTCCAGGCCCGCCAGCATATTGAGGAGCGTGGATTTACCGGAACCGGATGTACCTACGATGGAACAGAAATCCCCCCGGTTAATGGTGAAGCTGACGCCGTTCAACGCGCGCACTTTCGTCTCACCGATCCGATAGATCTTATATAAATCTTTGACTCTGATCACAGGTCCTGCCTGTCTCACACCCATATCCTTCCTTTCCTGCCACAGTCTCTGCAACAACTTTTTATAGTTAACGACATTAGAAATTTCGTTTACTATATATTCTCAGTCCGCCGCGGATTCACCGCTGTCAAGGGCCGTGGCCTTCTCCACAAAAGCCGGCACACTGTCTTTCATAAACTGGTAACTGAAGCTGTAATCACTCCGGATATAAGGATAGGTCGTATCCTTCTTAAACATCACAATAACCGAATAGTTGTCGTCCCTCTCCTTATAATTATTCCAGGGTGCCGACAGGACGCTCGGATAAATCCCCTGCACGATTTCTGCAAGCTGTTCTTCTTCATAGAAAGTCTCCGTGACCGTACTGTTCTCCGGGAACAAAATGGACGAGGCCTCTTCACCGGATTCCTCTCTGGCCATCTGCAGTTCATAGTGATAATTCGTCACGGTAATACTCTCGATATCTTCCGGATTCAGCTGGACCGGATAGTATGCCTCCCTGGACTGCAGATATGCAATGGTATTTTCATAATTCTCGTACACAGATATCGTGTATGTCATCCAGTTCGGAAACCGGAATCGTATCTCGCCGCAGGGACGGTTATTCCTGGCCATCGTAAAATCAAATTTATCCAGATCCTTAAGATATGCCTCCCGGAGATTCAGTGCCTCCTCCACCGGCAGCGCAACCTCCACCGCACCGTTGCTGTACGTGATCTTCTGTGCCAGATCAAAAGAATCCTGATCCGTAAGGATCTTGAACGTACCTTCTTTATATTCTTTCATCCTTGTGATCTGGTCTAAAAAAGGTGCATTGTCCGCATCCGAGAAGTCCACGTAGAAGACCCGGCCCACTCTCCTGCCCGACGCAAGCCGGTACAGCACATGCAGCGCCCGCGGATCGTCCATCTCTTCGTAAGTCTTTTGCTGTGCTCTGGCGGCCAGCGCCAGCACCGGCGCCGTATCCTCGATATGCATATGCTCCTCACTGGCCTCCGCAACCGGAATATAGGCAAAATCTTCATCCCAGAAATCCGGATAGTAGTCCAGGACCATGGCGATGCTTTCCACCTCGTTCTCCAACGGTATGTATTTATCATAGCCCAGCAGATCTTCTTTAAAGACGAAAAAGAGGATCACGGCGCCGGCTACGGCAATCCCGCTTGACAGCAGATGCCTGTACATGCTTTTCAGGTCAAAGTCATAGAGTACTTCCATCACCGCACTGGCGATCACTCCGCTGGCCGCCACCGTCACGAGCATCAGTGTCTTGTTGCCGTATCCGGCACTGTACACCCACATGCCCAGACACAGCGCAGACGGGATCACCACGGCCACTTTCACGAAAGGTTCCAGTATACGGAAGGCCATCGCCCTGCCGGCAGCCTCCGACGGCCTTCTGCGATAGGCAAACCACGCTGCGACCAGCAACACGCCGGCCAGCACGTACCATTTCCCATAAAAGGGAAGCGCCTTCCGGGCCATCGCCCCCACCTTGTCGAGTCCCCTGATCTCCCAGGTATGATCCACATAATCCTCCAGCACGGACAGTTTCGGCGAATGCGCCACATAGAAATTATCTTTTGTCTTAAAAAAAGCATACTGCAGGCTGTTGAACAGATAATAGATGACCGCTTCATACGCAGCCAGCACACCCGCCGCACACAGTGTGACAAGCCGGCTGCCGGTCACCATCACCGCCAGTATGACGGTGTTGTACATGGTTAAGAACGCCAGCAGATTCCAGACAAATCCAAGCCCGATCACCGCCATTGCCTTTTCGTTTACCGCCTGCTGCACCATTGCCATAATAACACTGATCAAAATATTTAGCAACGTGGTCACCAGATAAATCACGATGCCGTTCACATAAACTACGAAAAATCTTCTGTTCTTATCTACCGGTACGCTGTGATACAGATCCACTTTCTTCCTGTCATACAGATAAGAAAAACCCTGCATCCCGATGATGACGGCCAGCCCCGCCAGGATCGGAAACATATTATCCTGAAATCCCAGCGCATCCTGCGTCGCCTGATACATCGCATTCTGAAAATCTGCCGCCGTTTTGTACGTCCCCTCTTCGTTCCACATCCTGATACGGCTTAAGTAGACGGTCAGCACACCCACATAGGACACCGCCTGAAACAGAACCGCCACGATCCAGACCCAGCCACGCCGCCTGTGGTTCTCTATGCAGCTAGCCCAAAATGAGTTTTTTGATGTCATATCCTACTACCTCCGTTTCACTGATGAAGATCTCCTCAAGAGACAAAGGAAGCACTTCGTAAAAGACGGTATCTACCGTGGCAAATCTGGCCGCCACTTCTTCTCTTGTACTTCTCACGGTAAAAGTGCGCAGGGAACCTCTCTGCTCCTTCTTGAGCACTTCCATACCGCTCAGCGCTTTCAATTCCTCCTCCACGGATGCGAACACACACTGGATCTTCTGGATATTGCACTTCATATCTTCCAGATCCCTGGACAGCAGTACGCCTCCTTTATGCAAAAGCCCCACATGGTCGCAGATATCCTCCAGCTCCCTCAGATTGTGGGATGCGATCACGGGCGTAAGCCCTCTCTCCTCCATCTCCTTGGCCAGAATCGACTTGACGCCCTGGCGCATCACGGGATCCAGTCCGTCAAAGGTCTCATCGCACAGCAGATACTTCGTATGCGCGCAGATACCAAGCAGCAGCGCCAGCTGCTTCTTCATGCCCTTGGAATAAGTATTGATCTTCCGTCCCTTATCCAGATTAAAACTCTCCAGATATCTGTAAAACTCCTTCCTGTCGAAGTTCTCATAGACACCGCTGTAATACCGCTCCATCGCCCGTGCATTGGAATTCGCAAAAAAATACGGCTCGTCCGCGATGAAGAAAAGCTGCTTTTTTGCTTCCACGTTGTCATAGACCGGCATATGATCCACTGTCACCGTACCGCTGTCAGGTTTCAGGACGCCGGATATCATGCGCAGCACTGTGCTCTTGCCTGCACCGTTGGTGCCGATCAGGCCGAACACGATATTATCCTTTATTGTTACACTGACCTCATCCACTGCTTTTATCTTCTCAAAAGATTTGGTCAGACTATGTATTTCAATCATGCTGATTTCCATTCCTTTCTGTCTAAAGCATCTCGATCTCCCGGATCAGTTCCGCCTTGGACATGCCGATTTCCAGGACTTCTTCCACAAGCAGCAGAATCTTGCCCATGTACTCCCTCTTCCTCTGGTCCACCAGACCGCTGTCACCCGACACAAAGCTGCCTCTGCCCTTGACAGTGTAGATGAATCCCTGTCGCTCCAGTTCCGCGTAGGCTTTCTGAATGGTATTCGGATTAATAGACAGTTCCATGGCCAGATTACGCACGGACGGCATCTGCTCATCTGACTGCATGGCGCCTTTCAGGATCAACGTCTTGAAACGCTCCACGATCTGCTCGTAGATCGGCCTTGTGTCCTTATAATCTATGACTATCATTTCCTCTCCTTCCTCAATGATCCCCCATAATCCCCAATGCGCACCACACCAACTGTACTATCAGTAATGGTACAGTCAGTATACACTTCCGTAAGCGGACTGTCAAGAGAATCCAGGAAAAATACAGAATAAAACAACAGAAAAAAGATGGCCGCAGGTTCCGGCAGATCTACAATATATGGTTAGCTGTTGTCAGATATCTATACCACATATTGTAGGAATCTGCCGGCCTGCGTCCATCCCTCTTCTCATTCTTCCATGTTGGAAAACATATATTTATAAACTTCTTACCGCTATTTTCTGTGCGTAACAGCCATTATTTTACAAGCAGCGACTTACCTGTCATCTCCGCAGGCTGCTCCATACCCATAAGCTCGATCAGCGTAGGCACGATATCTGCCAGACATCCGCCCTCTCTCAACTTATAAGCCGGATCTGCATTCACGAGGATGAACGGCACCGGATTGGTGGTATGAGCCGTGAAAGGCGCTCCCGTCTCATAGTCTACCAACTGCTCCGCGTTACCGTGATCGGCACAGATGAACATAACGCCGTCGGCCTCCTTAACCGCTTCCACTGCACGGCCTACACAGGCATCTACAGCTTCCACCGCCTTGATTGCCGCCTGCTCCACGCCGGTATGTCCGACCATATCCGGATTCGCGAAGTTGATGATGATCACGTCGTACTGGTCGGACTTAATGCACTCCACCAGCTTGTCACATACTTCATAGGCGCTCATCTGCGGTTTCAGGTCGTAGGTTGCCACGTCTTTGGGAGAATTGACAAGGATTCTCTCCTCCCCCTCGTTCGGCTCCTCTACGCCGCCGTTGAAGAAGAAAGTCACATGCGCGTATTTCTCCGTCTCTGCCAGTCTGGCCTGCTTCATGCCATGAGCCGCCAGCCATTCGCCGAAGGTATTGGTCACGGAAATCTTATGGAATGCCACTTCCTTATTCCGGATCGTAGGATCGTAATCGGAGAAGCACACATAAGTAAGGTCTAATCTCTTACCTCTGTCAAAGCCCTTGAAATCGTCGTCACAGAAACTTCTGGTGATCTCTCTGGCCCGATCGGGGCGGAAATTGTAGAACACCACGGAATCACCGTCTTTGATCAGCGCTGTCGGCGCGCCGTTCTTCATGACAACGGTAGGTTTCACGAATTCGTCAGTCTCTTCTCTGTCATAGGATGCCTGAATGCCCTCCGTCGCGCTCTCTGCCTTCAGCCCTTCGCCTTTGGTCAGCGCCACATAAGCCTTCTCCACCCTGTCATAATTGTTATCTCTGTCCATCGCATAGTAACGGCCGGTCACGGAGGCAACCTCTCCTACACCGATCTTCTTCATCTCCCGCTCCAGCTCCTCCACGAAGCCCTTGCCGCTTGCAGGCGGCGTGTCGCGTCCGTCCAGGAATGCGTGCACATATACCTTGTCAAGCCCGTTTCTTTTCGCCAGCTCCAGAAGTCCGTAGATATGCGAGTTGTGGCTGTGAACGCCGCCGTCGGATACCAGACCGAACATATGCAGCGCAGAATCATTCTTCTTACAGTTGTTTACCGCGTCAAGCAGTGCCGGATTTTCGAAGAAAGTACCGTCCTGAATCTCCTTGGTGATCCTCGTCAGCTCCTGATATACGATACGTCCCGCACCCATATTCAGGTGTCCCACCTCGGAGTTACCCATCTGTCCCTCCGGCAGGCCCACTGCCATACCGCTGGCGTTTCCTTTCACAAAAGGACACTCCGCCATAAGCTTATCCATCACAGGCGTAGCCGCTTCCGCCACCGCGTTGCCGTCTTTCCTGTCATTCAGGCCGTAGCCGTCCAGAATCATTAATACTGCTGGTTTCTTTCTCATGATTTCCTTCTCCTTTTCTTCTATTATTTCATCAACCGTCTCATCAGACATATGGTCATAAAATGCCGCATCCGGTTATTCATTATACTTCTGCTTATTTCCACCTTTACCTCTTCGTAGATATTCCCGGCTATGCCTGCAATATCCCTGAATACGTAACGGAAGTTTTAACTTCCAAACTTCATTATAGGAGATTGCCTCTCTATCGTCAACTGCTGTCTTTTTGTCCTGTTAATAATCAATCTCCCACTCGTTCTCGCCGCCCCAGTCGCCGATGGCGTTGGTGGTAACGCCTTCCGCCGTTGTCACCTTGGTATCCAGTCTATAGTTCATCTGCGGAACATACTTTCCATTGATCTTTACATTGCTGTAAAGATACTGCATCGTATACTCTGTGGAAGAGGCCCCATCCGCCCCGGCTGCCGGTCTGTAGATGATCACGCTTCTCTGCACGCCGTCATCTTCCTGGGGTACTCCCGAAACAAGAATAATACCCTGGCGGTTCTCGTATTCCTCATCGCTGAGGAATGAGAATCTGACACTGCCGTCCTGTATGTGCAGTTCAAGCTGCTCTCTGCTGACCGGAATATAAGTCTCCCCTTCCCAGTATCCGGAGTTTCCGTTGATAAAATCGTCCCTGATCTTCAGATAGGCCTCCTCCGTTATCAGCTCTCTCGCATAAGCATAATTCCCGGCGCCGAACTCGTCGAAGGCCCTGCCAAAATAATCCCCCGCTTCTTTTGCCCGCGCAAGACAGGCTGTCGTCTCCGTCAAAAGCGGATCGCTCAACACACCGTTGATCTCAGACAACAGTGCCGCATAGCTTTCCAGATGCGGAACACTGATCCGCACATGAGGCATACTGATCACCGCATACTGCCGCAGTACATTCTTAACCTCCTCGGAAGCTCTGGCCTGACACACTGCAAGCATTCTGCGCAGCAGCTGTTCATATTCCGTATAACTGCACGTATCCTGGGCTGCGTCTTCATCATAGAAAAGGGTGCAGACATCGTTCCCCGCCGTCGCCTTAAACAACCTGTCATGACAAACTGTCAGCAATTCCAGCGCCTTGTCATCTATAACGCCCTGCTCCAGGGCACGCACGCACTTCTCCACCGTAGCCAGTGTACAGTTTTTGGCATTGATCTCGTCCACGGCCTGATTGAGCACTACGGTACAGTAATACTCCAGAAGGAATTCGTCCTGCGTCTCTTCCCAGCCTTTATACAGAAGCTGCTCGGCTTCCGCCGCCTTCGCCTGCTGCTCATAAATATACGCCAGATAACGATAAGCCTTCACGGAAGAAGGATCCGCTTCCACCGCTTTCTCGTATGCACTCTGTGCACCGGCATAATCTTCCTGCTTCCGGTATCTGTCACCCTGAAAGATCTGAACCGCCGACTTCACCGAAGGCAGACAGAATATGACTACAAACAGGATTGAGACCAGGATGATACACGAGGATACCACCATGGTGATCTTCTGCCTCCTGACCTTCCGCTCACGCGCAGCCTTCCTTCTGGCACGCTCTTCGTCCCGACGGCCTGCACCCGTTGCTTCCCACATATCGCCTGTGGCTCTTTTGCCGGACGTCTTCCCTCTGCCCTCGCTCTTACTCCTGCCCGATGCCGGTCTCTTCTTTCCGGCTGCTTTCTTTCCGGCGCGCGGCTTACTGCCACCTGCCGGCCTGCGCCCGGTTCCTGTCTTACCGCCGCTCATCGGCCCGGTCTCCGATCCTGCCCGGTCTCCGGCCGCCGTCCTGCCGGACGCTCGTGCCTTACTGC
>VSOD01000013.1 GCA_009774655.1 Lachnospiraceae bacterium | reverse complement strand
AAGATATAAAGAATGGGGACATCTGAAGAAAAGTTATAGATGTCCCCATTTTAATGTTATAATAATTTCGGGAAATTAGAAATGTAGGGTAGCGGTGCCGTGAAACTTTTCCAGCTTTCACGGCACCATCTTTTTAGACATCCCCCCACTCTCAATCCACCAATCCAACCCAAACCCAGCATCTAACCCCTATTTTATTGCACAACAACAAAGGAGTACCAGTCTCCGCATTTTTAAACCGGTACTCCCACTTTCCCAATTTCACAATTCTTTATGCTATTTTCCCTGCTTTACCGCATTCATTGAATTACGCAGCGACAACAATTCGTAATAATCGATCAAAGCCGTCATGCTGTTCTGATCCAACTGCAGAATCGCATTCACCAGTTCGCTCACCGTATAGTTGACAACAAGCTTCTGGTTCAGAGTTTGGATACTTGATTTGTATTCCGTTCTCTGCAGCAGATAATCGGTAGATACATCGAAAAAATCTGCCAGTTTGACCAGTGTTTCATAGTCTGGTGCATGGACGCCCTTTTCATAGTTTGATATTGTTGCCACAGTTACATTCAGGTAAGCGGCCAGTTCTTTTTGCAAAATACCGCGCTCCCTACGCAGACTTGCAAGTAGTTCCCCAAATTTCATAGTTCTCTCCGGTAAAAAATAAAGCTGGGACCAAGTATACCCTTGCACCCATCTTTTGTAGAAATAAAATTGTTTTAATAGATTTTAGGACAAATTAACGATAAAAGGAATGAGAGTAAACAATACGAATAAAAAATGGAAAAATACACCATATAATTTAACGAAACATTAAGTATTAAACATGTAGCATTAATTTTGCTTTTTGCCATATACAGCTATAGTAAACGACATAACAAATTTCTGTTTCCGGCTCTTGCAGAAGCCATATACGGTAGCTCCTGCAAGGCCGAAAACGAAATTTCTAATGTCGTTAACTATAAATTTATAGAATGAAACCTTGAAAACGGCACGTCTAAGGAGTAGTATGTAATATGGTTGAGAAACGCCGGGCGGTACGCCCTGGAAAGGAATGACTGTGATCATGAAAAAATTAGGAAGAAATGACCACTGCTGGTGCGGGAGCGGCAAGAAGTACAAGACATGCCATATGGCATTTGACGAGAAGATTGAACATTATGCGCTGCAGAGACATATCGTGCCGAGCCATGATATTATCAAAACCCCGGAGCAGCTTGCGGGGATTCGGGAGAGCAGCAGGCTGAACATAGCGATTCTGGACGAGATTGAGCGGCAGATCCATATCGGCATGAGTACGGAGGAGATTGACCGCATTGTGGTGGATATGACAAAGCAGATGGGTGGAATCGCGGCAACACTCGGTTACGAAGGGTTTACGAAGAGTGTCTGTACGTCTATCAACGAGGTGGTCTGCCACGGAATTCCGAGCGAGGACAGGCTGCTGCAGGACGGTGATATCATCAATGTAGATGTATCTACGATTTATAAAGGATATTTTTCGGATTCATCCCGGATGTTCATGCTGGGAAATGTGGCGCCGGAGACGCGGAAGCTGGTGCAGGTGGCAAGAGAATGCATCGACATCGGACTGGAACAGGTGAAACCATGGAATTTTCTTGGCGACATGGCACAGGCTGTCAATGACTATGCGCAGGCCAACGGGTATTCCATAGTACGCGAGATCGGCGGTCATGGTGTGGGACTGGAATTTCATGAGGATCCTTTTGTCAGCTATGTGACCAGAAAGGGTACGGAAATGCTGATGGTGCCGGGGATGGTATTTACGATAGAACCGATGGTGAACATGGGCAAAGCCGATATCTATATCGACGAGGAAGACGGCTGGACCGTTTATACAGAGGACGGGAAGCCCTCCGCGCAGTGGGAAGTGACTGTGGCGGTGACGGAAGACGGGTATGAAGTTTTGACCTGGTAATTTTGTTGAAATGGCACATGCGAAATTTCGTTTGGATGGGTAAAAGTCAGGCTGCATCTGGTTTTCAGGTGTCTCCTGACTTTTTTTCGGGAAAAAGTTTGTGCAGTATTCCGGTATTGTAAAATAAAAGGGATTCTGCTATCTTATCTTTACAATCTTTGGATTTATCTTGAAGTATACTTTATTTCGTGCATCGCGCGGCACGGATCTATGGCGCTTCGCCACTGATTTCCAAATTTTGCAATCAAAAACAACGAGAGGAAAGGATGTTCTATGAAAGATTTTATGACGAAGATTTCAGATTATCTGAATGAAAGAAGAAATGACCCTGAGAGACGAGAGAACCAGTTGTCCATTGTGATCATCGGGGCAGTGGCGGTTGTCGTGATCATTCTGCTGCTTCTGCTGTTCTGGACGTACACAGTGAAAGAACGGGAACGGAAGCAGAAGGAGGCAGCCAAAGAAGCTCTGCTGGAAGCAGAGATGCAGATGAAAGGGCCTGTCGAGGAGGAAGAGCTGGTGGCCAAGACACATGAAGAGAAGGCCGAAGAATATATGTCACGCAATGACGGCCGGGAACAGGAACTTAAGGAGCTTGCCCTGCTCAGGGAGGAGTATTCCGGAAGCATTGATTTCCTGCGTGAAAAAGTGGAGGAGCTTTTGAAATCCATGACGCAGGTTGAGAACAATCTGTCGGAGACGATCGTAAAGTATCAGGAAGGCGACCAGTCGATTTTGGAGCAGGTGAAGGAACTGCACGGGGAAGTGACGAACATTATACAGAACCTGAAAGAGACGCAGACGAAACTGTATGACCTGACGGATATCGTGCAGGTGCTGGATCAGAAGACGATTCCGCAGATTCAGCAGCAGATTTTGGATATTCAACAGAATATGAACAAGGTACATGCCGATATATCAAATCTGTATACGAAGATTGCGGCGCTGGAGCAGGAAGATGCCAAATTGTGGGCCGGGATCAGCGAAGTGGAGAAGACGCTTAAGACAGCGATCGACCAGAACATGACCGAGGTCAACAATCAGCTGGATGTACTGTTAAACCAGCTGGGGAATGTGGAAAACAGACTGCAGGGCCTGATTTCGAAGACGTTGAAGTACCACTATGATGCAGAAAATAATACGCTGTATCTGGAACCCTATTCGGAATAAAAAGCTAATAAAACAAACAGGAAAAGAGACTATGAGAAGACACGAAAGGAAGAAAGCGAAAATATGAGAAAAAAGACGATCCGAAAGAAAAGAAGAAGCAGACGGCCCTCCCTGTACAGAATGGTGCACGGAAAGAAAATACAGAGGATTTTCACCATGAAATCCAGGAGCAGCAGGCTTACAGGAAACCGGCTGAAAATAAAATCTGTGAAGTATATCAGAAAGGCAGTCATGTTGTGCGCAGGCGTGACGGCGGCGGGGCTTCTTTTCCTCGGCACACAGGCACAGGCGGCCGGAGAGACAGGGCAATTCCGTAGCCGGGGCGTGATCCATTATACGAATGCGGAAGGGCAGGAAATCATTCTCGATGCACAGGATCTTCAAGTGCTTTTTCAATATGCCGCTGAGGGCAAAGGGGGATTATCCCAGGCGCTCGGCGGCGTTGGGACGAAGCTGATCGGAGACGGGGAGGGATTTCAGTATTCAAGAAATCCCGATGCAGAAGCGTCCATAGGACGTCTTGAGACGGCGGAAGAACTGCAGGCAGTCGGTTTTGACATGCTTATACAGGCACTGGCGGAGTCACAGACTCTGCCGGCCGGCTATGAGGAAAACTATACGCTGGCCTGCGCGGACAATATGACACTGGGCAGGGCCGCCTGGGCAGACGGCACCCTGGCCCGGGGCAACAACAAGGATCTGATCGAACACTACACGCGGGGTTGGCTCGAAGGAAGCGGCTGCACGGCATACGAAGCAATATATGATGAGGAAGGCAGATGGATCGGATACCGTGAGAAGCAATAGCGAAGAAAACGGGCAAATCAGATACCGCGGAAAGAAGCAGTAGCGAAGATGGAAGGATCGCCAGCAGATTGGATCTTATGAGAAACAGAAGCAGAAAAGCGAAGGCAACTGATGGCACGGAAAGAAGCATCGAGAAATCAGGAGGAACGGGTATCGTGAGAAGCAGGAACGAAAAAGCGGATGAAACAGACATCATATGAAACAGCAGCAAAATCAGGAGGAACAGAGATCATGAAAAATAATACAGAGAAGGCAGGTGGCTCGGGTATCGTGAAAGCAACCAGAAAGAACGAGCACAATGCAGGCACTGCACAGACAGGAAGAAGGACGCCCCGTCACTGGAGAAGCTGGCCCCGGCGGGTGTGCGCGGGCGGGCTGTTAACAGCGCTTGCGGCAGGGATTTTTGCAGGTATGCCGGTGCATCCGGCTTCGGTCTCGGCGGCCAGGGAAGCAGGCGCGCCAAGAAGCCGGGGCGTGCTCCGGCATGAGGAGGCGGTGGCGGATGCCGCCGACCTGCAGGAGATCCATGCATATATTACGGAGAAAAAGAATGCCGCAGCCGGCACACTGCTGCAGCTTGGTACGAAATTTTGGCAGGGGCCGGAGGGAATCGTCTGTGACCGCAATCCGGATTCCGGGCCGGGGGACGCGGATGTGACGCAGCTTGGCTGGCCGATGATCCTGCAGGCCGTGACAGACTCCCAGAAAGTACCGGAAGGGTTAAAGGTCTTGAATCCGGAAGCGGCCCTGCATATAGAGGGGGTGGGAGAGTCTACGGACTGTTATGTGACGGCCGTTGCGGACAATATATCACGCGGAAAAGCGGCGTGGGCAGACGGACAACTGCTTCTCGGCAACGGAGCGGATAACGACAGGGCTTATGAGAAAGGCCGTGGCGACGGTGGCAGGGGAGAAGTGCCGGATCTTTTCTATCCCATATTTGGAGTGGGGGAAGCGATGGCGGCGGTCAGGCATGTACACGCAGGCGCTCCGGCGCAGACGGAGGGACGGTCCGGGTGTTATCAGAACAGCCTCCATGTGCACCGGGAGATCTTCGTCTGCGGGGCAGAACTGTATAAGACGGATGTTGACTGGCGGCCGAATCCGGACGAGCCGGAGGGAGGTTCCTGGCACGGCGGCGGATATACATGTGGGAATCACGGCGGACTCTTTGAGTCACCGGGAACATGCAGACATGAGGATATTGTAGAAACCGCTACATGGAGCCACGATCTTGTATGTGGGCTGGACGGTGCGGTTTATGCGAACATTCGGCTCAGCGGAACGGATACAGAGTATACGGATGAGGCGGTCAGACTGGAGGCGGTTCTGGAAGAGGGCAGCGAATTCGGCCGGCTTTCCTGGAAGAGTGAAGACAGGCTGGTGTGGACAGACGCCGGCGGCAGTGTGCTGGGCACAGGCCCGGAACTGACGGTACAGTCGCCGGGAACTTATTATTGCAGCATAGACGTGAACAATACGGACATAGATAACAGGACGGCAGCTGTTGGCGTGCGGATCAACGGCCTGATCCTGAAGCGGCACGACTAACGGCAGCAGTACGACTGACCCTTTCGCATACGCAAACCCATCCTTTGGATAGATTTGACAAGAGACGCCGTTTGTGGTAATCTACCTTCATAATTATAGTAACGACATAACAGATTTCTGCTTCCTGGATTTCTGCTTACGGCTCCGGTCAGAGCCATATACGGAAGCCTTTGCAGGGCCGAAAGTGAAATATAGAATATCGTTAACTATAGCTGTTGCGTATTAAGATAAGGCAATGACGAAGAGAGTAGACAGAGGAGTCCTTTCCAGAGAACGTTCCGTATGCTGAGAGGAACGAAGCGGTGAATCTGTTGAAGATGGCTTCTGAGCGGTGTGCCTGAGCCGACAATGGTCAGGGTACAACAGGTTCCGCCTGTTACAGCGGCAGAGTATGATAGTACTCACTGAGACCGGTCTTGTGAGAGGCCGGTGAAGAGAAGTGGTAACACGGTATAAACCCGTCTTCTTGTTTTCGCTATGTTCCGGTTGGGCATAATGAATATGGGAAGGCGGTTTTTGTATCATGAAAAGGATGAGAGAAAGGAACAGGTAGTGACATGAATAAGGGAAAGTATTATATCACGACGGCGATCGCCTATACGTCCGGTACGCCGCATATCGGGAACAGCTATGAGATCGTGCTGGCGGACAGCATTGCCCGTTTTAAGAGAAAAGACGGGTATGATGTGTTCTTTCAGACGGGAACGGATGAGCACGGCCAGAAGATCGAGCTGAAAGCGCAGGAGCAGGGTGTGACGCCGAAGCAGTTTGTAGACAATGTGGCTGGCGAAATCCGCAGGATCTGCGATGCGCTGAACACTTCTTATGACAAGTTCATTCGTACCACGGACGACTATCATGAGAAACAGGTGCAGAAGATCTTCCGCAAGCTGCACGATCAGGGAGATATCTATAAAGGATATTATGAAGGCATGTACTGTACGCCCTGTGAGTCTTTCTGGACGGAATCGCAACTGGTTGACGGCAAATGCCCCGACTGCGGCCGGGAAGTGAAGTCTGCCAGAGAAGAGGCTTATTTCTTCAAGATGAGCAAGTATGCCGATAAGCTGATCGAGCATATCAATACCCATCCGGAGTTTATACAGCCGGTATCCCGCAAGAATGAGATGATGAATAATTTCCTGCTGCCGGGCCTGCAGGATCTGTGTGTGTCCAGGACTTCCTATAAATGGGGGATCCCGGTGGACTTTGACGATAAGCATGTGATCTATGTGTGGATGGATGCGCTCTCTAACTATATCACGGGCATCGGTTTTGAGACGGACGGGGAGAGCGGCAGCCAGTATCGGAAGTTATGGCCTGCGGACCTGCACCTGATCGGTAAGGATATCATCCGCTTCCACACGATCTACTGGCCGATCTTCCTGATGGCGCTTGGAGAGCCGCTGCCGAAGCAGATATTCGGTCATCCCTGGCTTCTGCAGGGGGACGGCAAGATGAGCAAGTCCAAAGGTAATGTGATCTACGCCGATGACCTGATCGACTTTTTCGGGGTGGATGCGGTGCGCTATTTCGTGCTGCATGAGATGCCCTTTGAGAATGACGGCGTGATCAGCTGGGATCTGATGGTGGAGCGCATGAACTCCGATCTGGCCAATACGCTGGGGAATCTGGTCAACCGGACTGTTTCCATGAGCAACAAATATTTCGGCGGTCTGGTAGAAAACAAGAAGGTCGGTGTGGACGAGGGCGCGGAGGACGTGGATGCGGACCTGTTCCGCGTGGAGGTCGAAACCTACGGCAGGGTAGTGAAGAAGATGGAAGAGCTGCGGGTGGCGGACGCCATTACGGAGATTTTCATGTTGTTCAAGCGCTGTAACAAATACATTGACGAGACGATGCCCTGGGTTCTGGCAAAGGAGGAAGCGAAGAAGGACAGACTGGCAACGGTGCTTTACAATCTCCTGAACGGCATTCTGGTGGGGGCTTCTTTGCTGGAGCCGTATATGCCTGAGACGTCCGCAAGGATTGCCGGACAGATCTGCACGCAGCTGATCGACTTCTCCGTACTGGAGGAATGCGGGAAGAACGGGGATACCGCCAGGGTGGCAGCTCTGTATCCCTCAGGCGGCCATGTGACCGGGACGCCGGAGATCCTGTTTGCACGTCAGGACATAAAGGAGATCACGGAGAAGGTTGACGCCATGTTTGCAGCGCGAAAGGCCGCTTCGGCAGAGGAGAATAAGGAAGAAGAGCAGGGAGCGGAAGAAGCACCGGCAGACGTGATCGATCTGGAAGCCAAGGAGACGATCTCCTATGATGTGTTTGACCAGTGCCAGTTCCAGGTAGGCGAGATTTTAGAGTGTCAGGAAGTGCCGAAATCCAAGAAACTTCTGTGCTCCAGGGTGCGTGTCGGCTCCGAGGTGAAGCAGATCCTGTCCGGCATCAAGCAGCACTACACAGCGGAAGAAATGGTGGGTAAGAAGGTTATGGTATTAGTCAACCTGCAGCCGAGGCAGATCGCGGGGATGATGTCCGAAGGAATGCTGCTGTGTGCAGAAGACGCGGAAGGTAAACTGTCATTGATGACGCCGGAGCGCCCGATGCCGGCAGGCGCGGAAATATGCTGAATGAGATTGCACGATTGGCATACAGGGAATGAGGAAGGAGCCGCAGTGGTAAAGAAACAGGAATTTTACTTTGAGTCGAGAGACAGAGAGCATAAGATACATGCCATCAGGTGGATCCCGGAGACGGAACGGCCGGTGTGTATTGTGCAGATCGTGCACGGCATGGCGGAATATATAGACAGATATGATGAATTTGCCTCGTTCCTGGCCGGAAAAGGTATTCTGGTAGTGGGAGACGACCATCTGGGCCACGGAAAGTCTGTACAGCAGGGAGAGCCTTACGGTTACTTCTGCAGGGAGAACGCGGCAACGGTTCTTGTGCGGGACGAGCACAGGCTGAAAAAAATGACGCAGGAGCAGTATCCGGGTGTACCTTATATCATTCTGGGCCACAGCATGGGTTCTTTTATCACGCGCAATTATCTGCTGCGCTACGGCAGCGGCATAGACGGCGCCATTATCGTGGGAACCGGTATGCAGCCTGCTTTGATGCTGTTGTGTGCCCGCGCGCTGGCGGCGCTGCAGCGGATATTCTGCGGTTCGAAGCATGTGAGCGGGCTTTTGAATGTGGCGGCTTTCGGCGCCTATAATAAGAAGATCAAACCGCACAGGACGCTTTTTGACTGGCTCTCCCGTAATGAGGAGAATGTAAAGAATTATATAGAGGATCCGCTGTGCGGATTTACCTTTACGGTCAACGGGTTCCAGACGCTGTTTCAGCTGATCTGGAATCTGCATGACAGGAAGAAACTGCAGGAGATGCCGCAGCGCCTGCCCGTGCTTTTTATATCGGGGGAGGAAGATCCGGTAGGCGACTACGGAAAGAGCGTGCTCCGGGTTTATCAGTCCTTCAAGGAAGCAGGTATGGAAAATGTGCAGATGAAGCTGTATCCGGAGGACCGGCATGAGCTTTTGAACGAGGAGGACCGGCAGGAAGTATACGCAGATGTTTACCGCTGGCTCCTGCAGAGGATTTAAGGCAGCGGCAGACCGCGCCAGGATTTTACCGTTATCTGAGATTTCATATTTACGAAGAGGTGTTCATGAGAAAACATAAATGGCTGCGAAGGATCGTCGTACTGGCGCTTTTATTCGTCATCGGCATGATTTTCCTGTCGCCGGAACGCAGGCAGGGTATCGCGCGGTTTACGGGCGCCGCAAAAGAGGTGCAGGCCGGAGAAAAAGGGGAAGAGGCGGTCGTCGGCTGGATGATCGAGCGGATAGCTGCCGGGGAAGTGGAGCTGGCGGATGAAAGCAGTATCAGACAGACGCTGGCCGCCGGAGAGCGGGAACTGGGCGTCACCCTGACGGATGAAAACAGGGAGAGGGCGGTCGGATTCCTGCAGACGCTTGGCAATATCGGGGTAGAGACGGAAGACTTTATCGAAGAGGCGAAGCAGAAGTATCAGCAGTACAGCACCGAGTTCGTGGAAGGAGCCAACGAGGCGATAAACGAAGCGGTTGAAAGTGCCGTGTCGAGTGCGGCGCAGAGCTTTTTTGACAGCATCAGGCAGACGATAGAAGACTTTTTCAAAAAATCTTAATCTGCGGCTGTGCATGATTTGGCCTTCTCTGACCATACTATTAAGAAATAGTAAGAGGAGGCAGTTTAGAATATGAAGATAGCTTTTTTCAGTACGAAGCCGTATGATAAGATCTGGTTTGAACCCATGGGAAAGGAATACGGTTTTGAGATTCATTTTTATGAGATGGCATTTCAGGAGGAAACGATCACGCTGGCGGGCGGATTCGACGCCGTGTGCATTTTTGTCAATGACTATGTGAATGCGAAAATGGTGCAGCAGCTTTATGAGATGGGTGTCAGGGCAATCCTGCTTCGGAGCGCGGGCTTCAACCATGTGGATGTCAAGGCGGCCGAGGGGAAGCTGTGCATTCTGCGCGTGCCGAGCTATTCGCCGGAGGCGGTGGCAGAATTTGCCATAGGTGTGATATTGACTGTCAACCGATATACACATAAGGCATATAATAGAACAAGAGACTTTAACATGAGTCTGAACGGCCTGATGGGTGTGGATCTTTACAGGAAGACGGCGGGGATCGTCGGCACGGGTAAGATCGGCCAGGCGATGATCCGGATCTGCAGAGGGTTCGGTATGGAGATACTGGCATATGACCCCTATCCGAACAGGAATCTGGACGTGAAGTATGTGCCGTTGGAGCAGCTGATGCAGGAGTCGGATCTGATCTCCCTGCACTGTCCGCTCACCGCCGAGACCAGGCATATCGTGAACCGTTCAACCATCGACCATATGAAGCAGGGCGTCTATCTGGTGAATACTTCAAGAGGAGCCCTGATCGATACGGATGCTTTGATCGACGGCCTTGTGGCGGGAAAGTTCGGCGGTGTGGGACTGGATGTCTATGAGGAGGAAGAAGGGATCTTCTACGAGGACAAGTCGGGAGAGATCATGCGGGACGAGAATCTTGCGAGGCTGATGACGTTTCCGAATGTGCTCATCACTTCCCACATGGGATTTTTTACCAGAGAGGCCATGGAGGCGATCGCCAGAGTGACGCTGGAGAACGCATATGCGCTGGAGAACGGGCTGCCGCTTGCCAATAAGGTGGATGCGGAATCTCTCTGACTTTCCCGGTAAGAGGTTGTATGTTTATCCCAAATAAGTTAGAATATAGGTAGCATAGAGTAACGCGGAAGGCGAAGGCCGGATGGTTACAGTATATAAAGGAGCCGCAGGCAGAGGTGGAAACGTCTTATCAGATCAGAAGTGCATATCGTGACGACTGGCAGGATGCCATGGGGCTGGCGTGGAAGACTTTCCTGCGGTTTGAGGCAGATGTATATACAGCCGAGGGTGTGAAGAACTTCGAGAATTTTATCACGGACAGTACACTCTACAGGATGTTTATCATGGGTGCCTATCAGATGTTTGTGGCGGTTGCGGACGGCGGGATCGTGGGTATGATCACGCTCAGGGATTCTCAGCATATCTCGCTGCTTTTTGTGGACGAGAGATATCACAGGCAGGGAATCGGCCGCGCGCTGCTTTCTTATCTGACACATTATATGGGGGAAGAAATGGGGCTTCACCGGGTGACGGTGAACGCTTCGCCTTACGGGGTCGGGTTTTATCACAGGCTGGGCTTTTGTGATCTGCGCTGCGAGGAGCAGAGGGACGGCATCATTTATACGCCCATGGAACTTAATTTTTGAGAGGCGAGGATACATATATGGAGTATATCAAGAGTAAGGATACATTTCTTTTGATGAGGGATATCTTGAAGATCTTATATCCCAAGCTGATGAAGCATGGATCGAGAGTGGCCTATATGGTCTATACGATGCTTCGGGAGGAAGACAAATACGAAGAATTTGAGCTGGCGGACATGGTCATGGCAGCTACGCTCCATGATATCGGTGCGTACAGGACGGAGAGCGAGAGGCTGGGGGATATCCTGCGCTACGAGACGAAGGAATACATGGCACATTCCATTTACGGGTATCTTGTGCTGAAATATCTGTCACCGATCCCGGAGCTGGCGAAGGTGATCATGTACCATCATATGGATTACAACCAGCTGCAGAAAGTGAATTATGAATATAAGAACGTGGCGGCCTACATTAATATTGCCGAGAAGATGGATCATTATTCCACGGCGCTGGGCAGCAAATTTGAGATGACCATGTTCCAGAAATATGCCGGCAACAGGCTGTCGCAGGAAGGGCTGGAGCTTTTCTATAAATGCGAGAACCGGTATGGTATGTTCGAGAAGATCCGCAGCGGCGCGTACTTAAAAGAGCTGGACGACATTATCGAGTACATGATCTTTAACAACGAGGACAAGAAGAAATTCCTGGATATGCTGATGTACTGTCAGGGATTTTTCCGAAAGGATATGGTGATCGAAACTGCCATGGCGACCTGTATCAGTGATGAGATCGCCAGGGAGATGATGCTGCCCCAGTCCAAAAGGGAGATTCTCTATTACGGCACGCTGGTGCATGACATCGGTATGCTGGCGCTTCCGCTGGATCTGATCGAGGCGCCCCGCAAGCTGGAACCGTGGGAGGCGAGGAAGGTCAAGACGCATGTGGAGATCGCGGGTAAGATATTGAGCAGCCGCATGAAGAAGGAAGTGGTCGATATCGCCCTGGCGCACCATGAGAGATGCGACGGCAGCGGCTATCCCAAGAAGCTGACGGACAATCAGCTGAGTACGGAACAGAAGATCCTGCAGGTGGCGGACATGGTCGTGGCGCTCGTACATAAAAGAAGCTACCGCAAGCCGATGCCCAAGGAGAAGGTGATCGCGATCCTGGAAGAGAAGGCTTCGAAGAATAAGCTGAAACGGCAGGTTGTCTCTGTTGTCGTGCAGTCTTACGACAGGATCCTCAGTCTTGTCACGGAAGAGACGGCGCAGGTTTTGCAGATGTACGAAACTCTTAACAGGCAGTATGA
Source organism: Lachnospiraceae bacterium (assembly GCA_009774655.1). Lineage (GTDB taxonomy): Bacteria > Bacillota > Clostridia > Lachnospirales > Lachnospiraceae > UBA3282. The sequence goes on along the minus strand of VSOD01000013.1, from coordinate 10,081 downwards.
GACGATCAGCAGGAAGTACAATATATAATTTTAGAAAAATTATAGCTTTTTTGTATTCTTTTGTACTATAATAAAGGGAATAAACTGTTAGGAGTGGAGCTGTTATGGGAAGAATTTTTGATATGGAAAGTCCGATCATGCGGACTTTGAGTCGTGTGGCAGATCTGATGATACTGAATATGCTCATGATCGCGTGTTGTATACCGGTCATCACCATCGGGGCTTCTTATACTGCGATGCATTATGTCGTATTGAAGATGATCCGCGGGGAAGACGGTTATCTGGTCAGAGGGTTTTTCAAGTCCTTCAAGGCTAATTTCAAGCAGGCGACGCTGATCTGGCTTATGATGCTGGTGGTGATCGTGGTCTATATCGGCGATGCGCTGATCTTCTCTTTTTCGGGGATCAGTTTTCCCAAGCCGCTGGTGATTGCGGTGGTGGCTGTAGGCGTTATCATTTTCCTGATCAGCATGTATATATTTCCACTGCTTGCCAGATTCGAGAATTCTATCCGGAATACGATCAAGAATGCGGCGCTCATGGCAGTCGGCAACCTGCCGAAGACCATATTGATGGCTATTATCTATGCACTGCCGCTGGTGATCTGCTATTTTTCGACATATGCCATGCTGTTTGTCTTTTTGTTTGGCATTTCGGCGCCTGCCTATGGGGCGGCCTGGCTGTACAGCAATATTTTCAAGAGATTTGAACCGGAAGTGGAAGTGGTTTCCGATATGGATTTTACGGTAGACATGGGGGATATAAGTGAAGAGAGCAATGGAGAATCAGAGTAAGTCTGCGGTACTGCAGTGGATTATTCCGTTTGCCGTTCCGATGGTCGTGGTGCTGGTTATACTTTTTAATTTTGCAGTAAAAAGTAAGGAAAGCGCACAGCAGATCGTGACGGACGATATGCTGACAGCGACGAAGCGATATGCGGAGATCCTTGCCGGTGAGCTGGATACCATGAGCAGGGCGGTGAGATCTGTCTGCAGCATACTGGAACAGGACGGGACATTGAGTGACGCGCAGGCGGCGGCTCTTATGCGGATCGCGGCGGACAGCACGGAAGCGGACAACGTGGAGTTCTGCGACAGTAGCGGCAAAGGAATCGATCAGTCGGGCAATGAGATTTCCATAGAAGAGGAGCAATATTTTCAGAATATACTGGAGACCGGAGAGTCTCTTCTGTATGTAGGGGCGGATGAACATATAAAACAGGAGTCCGTGGTCGTAGTGGAACGTCTGGCAAACGACAGATTCATGCTGCTTTTTTATCCGGTGGAGAAATTGAACGGACTGCTTGCCGATGATGAAGCCTTAAGCAGCAGCGCTTTTCTGGCACTGATCGATGCAGAGGGTATGGTGCTTTCTTCGTCCGGTGCGGACAGCAGGATGCTTGATGGAGGCAATCTTCTGGAAACGGTGCGGACGAATGAGCCGGGGACGGCGGAGACGATCAGTGCATGTGTGGCGTCCGGTTCCGAGGGCGCTTTCGGCGTACAGGTATCAGGAGAGAAAAGGATGCTGGTCTATGCGCCGCTGGGGATGAACCAGTGGGGAATCGTGATGGGCGTCGAGCAGGCGTATGTGGACGGCCTGGCCGGCTGCCAGTGGAAGAATACCAAAAGTATGCTGACTTCTCTGATCGTGGTCATTTTTGTGTTCAGCTGTATCCTGATGGTGATCGATGCGATCGGCAAGAAGCGTGATGACCGGCAGAAGAAGGAGTTGGAGAACAAGGCGGACACGGATCTGCTCACCGGGCTGAATAACAAGCTGGCGACGGAACGCAAGATCAAGAATTATATAGCACAGAATCCGCAGGTACAGTCTATGATGTTTCTGCTGGATGTAGATAATTTTAAGACGATCAATGACACGATGGGGCACGCCTTTGGCGATGAAGTGCTCAGCACGCTGGGAGAGGAGATCAGTTCTATCTTCCGTGCTTCGGACATTATCGGACGCGTGGGCGGAGATGAGTTCATGATCTTTCTTAAGGGCGTACCGACACGGGAGGTTGTCCGCAAGGAAGCGAAGAAAGTAGAGGACTTCTTTAAGACGTTCCAGGTCGGCGAGAATGTGAAGTACGCCGTCAGGGCGAGTATCGGTGTGGCGGTCTTCCCGCATGAGGGAACCGATTTCGAGACTCTGTACAAGGCGGCAGACCAGGGACTGTACAAGGCGAAGAGACGCGGCAAAGGCCAGCTGGCCTTTTATGAGGATGCATGGGGACAGGGCGAAGAGCCGCAGGAAGAATAAGGAAAAGTGAGGAGACGGCAGAGGATCTGCCGTCTCTGTTAATGTAGAGATTTATTTTTTTACTCTTGACATATACCCTATGGGGGTATATTATAAACACACAGGAATACAGATACTATTGGAGGACAGCGAAGAATCGGATAACAGGTATGACAGGAGCGTAGAGCAGATGGAAGATTATACAGTGAGTACAAAGCAGAGCAAAGAGGAGACGACGGGGATGCAGGCGGCAGACAGCACGGACGGGAAGGCTGCGGTCTGTGAAGGCGGACAGGGAGAGGAAGCGTGCGCCTGCGGCCACTATAAGATCATACCGCGGGACGCGGCGGGACAGAAACAGCTGCAGAACCGGATCAACCGCATTATAGGCCAGCTCAACGGGATCAGGAACATGATCGGCGAGAACAGGTACTGCGGGGACATCCTGATCCAGATCGGGGCGGTGGAGAGCGCGCTGCAGAGTCTTGGCTATATTGTACTGCAGGAGCACATGCAGACCTGTGTCGTGGAGGAAGTGAAGAAGGGCAACGAAGCGATCATGGAAGAAGCGATAGAACTGATCAAGAAACTGAAATGAACGATAATACAACGATCGGGAATGAGATAACGGGGGTGGACTGTTGAAAAGTGAAAAATTTCAGATAACGGGTATGACCTGTGCAGCCTGCAGCGCGCATGTGGAGAAGGCGGCAGCAGGTGTGGCGGGTGTCGATAAGGTAAGCGTGAGCCTGCTGATGAATACTATGACGGTGGAGTATGATACACCGGCCACGCCGCAGGCGATATGCGCGGCGGTGGAAGCCGCAGGCTACGGGGCGGATGCTGCAGGGCAGCAGGCGGCGGGGACGGATAACAGAGAGGGGGCGCTGGAGGATAAGGAGACGCCCAGGATCCGGCGCAGGCTGATCGCTTCTGTCTGTCTGCTCCTGCCTCTTATGTATGTGTCGATGGGGGCGCTTATGTGGGGCTGGTATCTGCCGGAGTCTTTTGCCGGCAATCCGTGGGCGATAGCGCTATATCAGCTGTTATTGACCGGCTTTGTAATGGTGATCAACCAGCGTTTCTTTATCAGCGGCTTCCAGAGTCTGCTGCACAGGGCGCCGAATATGGATACGCTCGTGGCGCTCGGAAGCGGCGCGGCGTTTGTATACAGTACAGCTGTTATGTTTCGGATGGGCACCGCCATGGGCGAGGGGAATGTGGAGATGGCAGTCCATTGTCTTCACGACATGTATTTTGAATCTGCGGCCATGATCTTGACGCTGATCACGGTAGGCAAGATGCTGGAGGCTTACAGCAAGGGGAAGACGACCAATGCCATCAAGAGTCTGATGGATCTGGCGCCCAAGACGGCGCACGTGATCCGGGACGGCGTGGAGACGACGATTCCGGCGCAGGAAGTACAGGAAGGGGATATCTTTCTGGTGAAGCCCGGGGAGAGCATACCGGTAGACGGAGAAGTGCTGGAAGGTGAGAGCGCGGTGGATGAGTCGGCGCTGACGGGAGAGAGCCTGCCTGTTGACAAGCATGTTGGCGACCGTGTCAGTGCGGCGACCATCAACCGGAACGGCGCGTTGACCTGCAGGGCGCTGCGGGTGGGAAAAGATACCACGCTGCAGCAGATCATAGATATGGTAGAGAATGCGGTAGCGACCAAGGCGCCAATCGCGCAGATTGCGGATAAAGTATCGGGTGTTTTTGTACCGGTGGTAATCGTATTAGCATTAATAACGGGCGTTATATGGCTTGCGGCGGGAGCCGGTGCGGGGAAGGCGCTCTCCTATGCCATCAGCGTGCTGGTGATCAGCTGTCCCTGTTCGCTGGGGCTGGCTACGCCGGTAGCGATCATGGTAGGCAACGGCATGGGCGCAAGACAGGGGATTCTCTTTAAAAATGCGACAGCGCTGGAGCTTGCCGGCAGGATGGATTTTGTCGTATTGGATAAGACCGGAACGGTGACGGAAGGAAAGCCCAGGGTAGCGGATCTTTACCCTGCGGCGGGTGTTTCTGAGGAGGAACTGCTGCGTGTTGCGGCGGCGCTGGAGAGCAGGAGCGAACATCCGCTGGCGAAAGCGGTCTGTGAGCGCGCCGGGGAGGAGCGGCTGTCGGTGGAGCCGGCAGGCAGTTTCCGTGCACTGCCGGGCTGGGGTGTGGAAGGTACTGTGGACGGTGCTTTGGCAGCGGGCGGCAGCGGCGCCCTGTTCGCGGAACGCAGGCTGCTGACGGAACCCCTGCGGCTGGCCGGAGAACGGATGGCGGAAGAAGGCAAGACGCCGCTCTACTTCGCCGCGGACGGGCGGATGCTTGGCATGATCGCCGTGGCGGATGTGGTGAAGCAGGACAGTGCACAGGCCATCGGCGAACTGCGGAATATGGGCATTCAGGTAGTGATGCTGACCGGAGATAACAGACGGACGGCGCGGGCCATCGGCAGGCAGGTAGGTCTGGATGCGGTGGTGGCGGATGTACTTCCCGGCGACAAAGAGTCGGTGATCAGGCAGCTGTCTGCGTCGGGCCGGGTGGCCATGGTCGGTGACGGCATCAACGATGCGCCGGCCCTCACGAGAGCCGACGTGGGCATCGCCATCGGCGCGGGCGCGGATGTGGCGCTGGAGGCGGCGGAAGTGGTGCTGATGAAGTCGAGACTTACGGATGTACCGGCGGCGATCCGCCTTTCCAGACAGGTGCTTAAGAATATTCATGAGAATCTGTTCTGGGCCTTTTTCTATAACTGTATCGGCATTCCGCTGGCGGCGGGAATCCTTGTGCCCTTCCTGGGCATAAGCCTGAATCCCATGTTTGCGGCGGCGGCCATGAGCCTGTCCAGCTTCTGCGTGGTGACCAATGCGCTGCGGCTGAACCTTTTTACAATCAATTCCGATCGGCACGACAGGAAGAAAGAAATGGTTCCGATGCCGGAATTCATAACCGGCTTCAAGGAGATAGAAGATCATCATAAGGAGGAAAACAAGATGGCGGAAACAATGGTTAAGACACTGAATATTGAGGGGATGATGTGCGCGCACTGTCAGGCCCATGTGAAGAAAGCGCTGGAGGGCGTTGCCGGTGTGACACAGGTGGAAGTGAGCCTGGAAGACAAGACGGCGACCGTGTCTTTGACGCCCGGCACAGAAGAGCAGGCGCTGGTCGATGCGGTGACAGAGGCAGGCTACAAGGTGGTCTGAGGCCCGAAGATAAGAGCGTATTTCACGGTGCCGGAGGTATCCGGATTCCGGCTTATGTCAAGATATTAATTTATTTTTGTAAGATGTGCATAGGAAAAAACGGGATTCTTAGTCAACTTGTCAGATGGTGTGAAATGGCCTGCATTATGTAAGCAAATTCTACAATGTAAACTGAAATTTTTGTGAAACAATGGCATAGCAAAGAAAAAAAAAGTCAGCTATACTATGTTCAGAGTCAGTTAAGACTGACACAGTTCCGTAAATCAAATTTATAAAAAACAGGAGGCAATCATGGCAAGTTTATCTTTAAAGAATGTCTGCAAAGTATATCCGAACGGCTTTGAGGCAGTAAAAGACTTCAATCTTGAAATCGCAGATCAGGAATTCATCATTTTCGTAGGACCGTCAGGTTGTGGTAAGTCCACCACACTTCGTATGATCGCGGGTCTGGAAGACATCTCTTCCGGTGAGCTAAAGATCGGTGACAGAGTTGTGAACGACGTAGAGCCTAAGGACAGAGATATCGCGATGGTATTCCAGAACTACGCTCTGTATCCTCATATGTCAGTATATGACAACATGGCATTCGGTCTTAAGTTAAGAAAAGTTCCGAAGGACGAGATCGACAAGATGGTTAAAGAAGCTGCTAAGATCCTTGACCTGACAGCTCTGCTTGATCGTAAGCCGAAGGCTCTGTCCGGTGGTCAGAGACAGCGTGTTGCCATGGGCCGTGCTATCGTTCGTAATCCTAAGGTATTCCTTATGGATGAGCCGCTTTCCAACTTGGATGCGAAGCTGCGTGTACAGATGCGTGTTGAGATTTCCAAACTGCACCAGAGACTGGGCACCACGATCATCTACGTAACACATGACCAGACAGAGGCTATGACACTTGGTACAAGAATCGTCGTTATGAAGGACGGTGTTGTTCAGCAGGTAGATACACCTCAGAACCTGTATCAGAAGCCTCAGAACCTGTTCGTAGCAGGATTCATGGGATCACCGCAGATGAACTTTATGGATGCAGTTGTTGAGATCAAGGGTGATGTTGCAAGCCTTAAGATCGCAGGCAAGAGCATTCCGTTACCGGCTGCCAAGTCCAAGAAGCTGATCGACGGCGGTTACAACGGAAAGACTGTTACATTCGGTATCCGTCCTGAGGACGTATATGATTCCGAGGCATTTGTATCATCCGCTCCTTGCGTATTCGAGTCCACGATCAAGGTTTACGAGCTGCTCGGTGCAGAAGTTTACTTATACTTTGATCTGGCTGAGTTCCCGATCACAGCAAGAGTAGATTCCCGTACAACAGCAAGACCTGGTGATACAGTTAAGTTTGCTTTCGATGTTGAGAAGATTCACGTATTCGACAAAGAGACAGAGCAGACAATTACCAACTAATCAAGATAATCATGAGGGGATGCTTAGGCATCCCCTTTATTGTTCTCTCATAGAAAAAAATTAGAGGGTGCCTGTTGCAGGCCGGATATGCTATAATAACAACACGGACTTAAAAATAAACAGGAAGAGAGGTTGCGGAATGATTTCCAGTCAGGTGATTAGGAGTAGTATTGAAGAGCTAAAGACAATTTCCAAGGTGGATTTATGCGTTTGGGATCTGGAAGGTAAAGTAGTGGCTACTACTTTTGAAGCCGAGGAGATAACACCGGCGTTGATAGAAGGGTTTGTGAATTCTCCGGCAGACAGTCAGGTGATCGGTTTACACCATTTGCTGAAAGTATTGGACGAGGATGAGGTGCTTTTCGTTCTGGATGCCAAAGGGAGCAGCGAGGAAGCCTATATGCTGGGCAAGATCGCAGTCAGCCAGCTCCAGCATCTGATCATAGCCTATAAGGAGAGATACGACCGCAATAATTTCTTCCAGAACCTGCTGCTGGATAATATGCTTCTCGTAGACATTTATAACAGGGCGAAGAAGCTGCATATAGAGGCGGCCGTTCCCCGGGCGGTCTTTCTGATCGAAACGGACAAGGAGAAAGAGAAGGAGAAGGACTTCACGGCTACCGAGCTTTTGAACGGGATGTTCTCCACGCAGGTCGGCGATTATATTACGGCGGTGGATGAGAGCAATGTTATTCTGATCAAGGAATTGCTGCCGGAAGACGACTATACGCGGCTGGAACAGGTTGCCAGCACCATCGTTGACATGATGAACATGGAGGCGATGATGAATGTACGGGTTGCCTACGGCACTATCGTAGGCGAACTGAAAGAAGTCTCCAAATCCTACAAAGAGGCGAAGATGGCGCTGGATGTGGGCAAGATCTTCTACGCGGAGAAGAAGGTGAGCGCTTACAATACACTGGGAATCGGACGACTGATCTACCAGCTGCCGATCAACCTGTGCCGTATCTTCATTGATGAGATCTTCGGCTCCAATGTGCCGAGCGAACTGGATGAAGAGACGCTGACGACGATCAACAAATTCTTCGAGAACAATTTGAACGTATCAGAGACGTCCAGACAGCTTTTTGTACACCGGAACACGCTGGTATACCGGATCGAGAAGCTGGAAGTGAGCACGGGACTGGATATTCGTACCTTTGAGGATGCGCTGACTTTCAAGATCGCCTTGATGGTGGTCAATTATATGAAGTATCTGGATTCTCTGGATTATTGATGAATTTCGCTGTATTTATGCCGGATGGGCTTATCATCCGGCATTTTTTTTGTCCGCGGTGCATATATACCTAATAGAGTGAACTATAGTAAGCGATATGGCAAATTTCAGTTTTCGGTTGCTGCTTAAGCCGTCTGTAAAAGCTCTGCGGTAGCAGACAGCGGCTTTTTGACGGACCGGTTAAAACAAAGAGCAGAGGGGGAGGACATGTACCAGAAAGAGATCATATATATGGGCCTGTACAAGGATGGCGGCAGAATCGGAAACGCCGGTTTCCTGAAAGTGGAGAACAGAGAGGAGGAGAGCCGGTTTCAGCTGAAACTGCAGAATATACCGTACAATATCAAGGGGCGGTTCCCGGTCAGGCTTTATCAGGGAAATGACTGGAAGGAGATCAACGGTATTTCGGTGCAGGAGGGCGGCGGCAGCTGGGAAGAAAACCTGAAAGCGGCAGCGTCGGGGGTGCAGGTCCAGATCATGCTGCCGGGCGGCTATTTGCTGGAAGGCAAAGGCGCACCGAAGCATACGATCCGCGCCGGCGTAAATACAGAAGAAAGACTGCAGCAGCCTTCCCCGGCCGTACAGACGGAACCGGGTATGCAGACAAACGGGCCGGAGAACAGCCGGGACAGAGAGCAGCAGGAAAGCAGGTGGTCCGAAAATCCACAGAAGAACGCAGAACGTGAAAACACGCGGGAAAGCAGCTGGGGCGAAAACCCGCAGAAGAACGCAGAACGTGAGAATGTGCCGGAAAGCAGATGGTCCGAAAACCCACAGAAGAACGCAGAACGTGAGAACGCGCAGTTAAGCGATATATCCGTGGAGCAGGACTCAAATATTACAAGAGCGGAAAATGCAGGTCCAGATAAGGCTCAAAATACAATAGACGACGATCTGTTCCGGAATGCAGCGCAGATGCAGAATGGATCCACAAACAGCGCAGGAGACATGCCGGAGAAGGCGCGACGAAGCTCCGGGATGATATCGGAGCAGAGAAATGAAGCGAAATTTTACAATCTGCGCGGAGGCAGTCCGGGGCGGCTTCCGCAGATCATTCCTATTGACAACACACGAAACAGTGAGCCCGCCAGAAGGGAACGGCAGGCAGCGATCGTGACAGAGGAGCTGCAGCGTCAGGAAGCATACAGTTTGAAGGAGGACAAGTGGGAACAGATTCTGGAGAGCTATGAGAAGATCCACCCATACGGTGATGAGCGTGTCTATGTGAAGCTGGAACCGAAGGATTTTATCATATTGCAGGCGAAATACCAGCATCTGGTGAACAACAGCTTCCTTTTGCACGGATTCTATAATTATCGCTATGTGATCCTGGGAAAGGAGCAGGACTATTATCTGGGGGTGCCGGGGGTCTTCTATGAACGGGAAAAGATGGTTGCTTTGATGTTCGGCTTCGAGGCTTTTGAATGCCCGGGCGGGACTGCAAAGGCGGGAGAATTCGGATATTATCTGCGGAAGGTAGAACTGTAAGAGCGTATAAAATAATGTAAAATAATGAAGCGCACGTTAAAACCGTGCGCTTTATGTCGAATTTGACCCATATACGTTACCTTTACAGTTAACTCCGCCAGGCACCCTTACGGCACATGAAAGATTCCACTTAGTGCTGCTGTGTTCCCACCCTGACACGGTTCATGGATTTCCATTGCGTAAGACCCAAACTTCAACGCCACTTATAAAGGGCAGCTACACAGGCGTACACCCTCGATAAAGCATCACCCCCACTAGAGCGGATTGTGGGTACAGGGCACCGCTAACGCCCCGGCTGCACGGTTTTTATAGTATACTGTTTTTTCGGGCGTTTGTCAATATTTCCTACATATTTTCATTATCTATGAAAATGTCAACATTAAATGCGAAAGATTTTTTGATTTTTTCCGGTTCTCCATAATGCGCAAAAAGTGGAGCTGTTTTCTTGTGCATTATTCACATATTTATTATTATATCGTTGCCAGTTCCTTTTCAAACAGTT
>VSOD01000129.1 GCA_009774655.1 Lachnospiraceae bacterium | reverse complement strand
TGTCCTTTACATATAGTAAACGACATAACAAATTTCTGTTTCCGGCTCCTGCAGAAGCCATATACGGAAGCACCTGCAGGGCCAAAAACGAAATCTTTAATGTCGCTAACTATAGTTGTTAAAATTATACCATCGCTGTGGCTGTATGTGCAACATAAAATCTGGCAGGCACAGTGCAGGTGAAAATATTTCAAGCATAGTTTACCGGGGACCTGAATACACTTTTCCCGAACCGCTGCATAACATATTAAGAAGTGAACACTGGAGCTATTTTTTATGGAAAAGCCTGTTTTAAAAAGCGCGCAGAATGAGAATATCGAACAGGGGAGGCTGCAGATCAATGTCACCGCCAACGTGGGGCTGATCCCGATCCCGGATGCCAGCATCACCATTTCCTACACCGGCGAACCGGACAGTACACTGGAAACGCTGACCACCGATTCTTCCGGACAGACGGAAACCGTATCGCTTAACGCACCCCCGCTGGAGTACAGCCTGACACCAAATTCCCCGATGCCCTATTCAGAATATACCCTGAACGTAACCGCGCCCGGTTACGAGCCGGTCACCATATCCGGTGTGGAAGTCCTGCCAGACGTCACAGCCATGCAGAATATTGCAATGGTTCCCACCGAAATGACACAGGATGACCTGGAGACGATCGTCATTCCGGATCATACGCTCTACGGCGATTATCCGCCCAAGATCCCGGAGGACGAGATCAAGCCCATGGATGAATCCGGCGAGATCGTCCTGAGCCGTGTCGTGATCCCGGAATACATCATCGTCCACGACGGTGTCCCCTCCGATCCCACTGCAGCCAACTACTACGTGCGCTACCGGGATTATATCAAAAATGTGGTCTCCTCGGAAATCTACGCCACCTGGCCCGAGAGTGCCATCTACGCCAATACGCTGGCCATCATGTCCTTTACGCTAAACCGCGTATATACTGAATGGTATAGAAACAAAGGATACAACTTTACCATCACTTCCTCCACCGCCTATGACCAGAAATGGATCCGCAGCCGGAACATCTACACCAACGTTGACAGACTGGTAGACTCCATTTTCGCCAACTATCTGTCCCGCCCCGGCGTGCGCCAGCCCATCTTTACCTCCTACTGCGACGGCAGGAACGTGACCTGTAACGGCTTAAGCCAGTGGGGATCCAAATACCTCGGGGACGAAGGCTATTCGCCTATCGAGATCATCCGCTATTACTACGGCAGCGATATGTATATCAACACGGCTGTGGCCGTATCCGGTGTGCCTTCCTCCTGGCCCGGCTATAATCTCAGTGTCGGCGCCTCCGGCGAAAAGGTGCAGCAGATCCAGCAGCAGCTCAACCGGATCGCACAAAATTATCCGGCTATCCCCAAAATCACGGCAGACGGCATCTTCGGTTCCCGTACCGCCGATGCCGTGCGCGTGTTCCAGCGCGTATTCAACCTTCCGCAGTCCGGTATCGTGGATTATCCGACCTGGTATAAGATCTCCGAAGTCTACGTGGGCGTAAGCCGGATCGCAGAGCCGGGTTAAAACCGCACAGTAACAGAAACGATCCCGGCATAAGGCAGTCTCATATCTTATGCCGGGATATCCTTCTGGTGCAGCCTGTTCTTCCCTGCACACCATTTATCTTCCCGTCGCTGCGGCAAATTCTTTCTTCGTACATCCGGTCAGCTCACGAATCAGGGCTTCCTCCATACCCTTTTTGTGCATTTTCCTGATGATTGAAAACCGCTCTTTCTTCTTTCCGGCTTTCTCACCTTCACGCTTCCCGTTCAGCCTCTCTTCTTTCATCAACTCATCAAACGCTTGACACATGGAAATACCCTCCTTATTCATCCTGCAAAACAGTTTCTTTACATGCAGATGTGCGGCAATCACCTGTTCTGCCGCCGGTTCCAGATTCCTGAAATCTTCTGACTCCAGAAGACCTTTGAGTCTCTTCCTGTCCCGTCTGCTCTGCATGGCCTGAAGCAGGAAATCATAAACATGCAGTCTTGCCTTCAACTGTTCCGCGTCTGCCTTTGCTATACGAAACAGCTGCGAAAGGCTGCGCTTTCCTTCCCATACGTCTCTTTCCGGCTATACCGGGCGCCTGTTGTCTGCCGCCTGTCAGCCAATACTTTTATCTCTGTGAAATATGGCTGAAATCGCCGGAATCGGACAAATCCGATCTTTCATTCCGATTGGAAATGAGAATTTCACTTTCAAACAATGTGTTCTACGGCTTTTATTATAAATGACTGCATAACGGCTGTCAATATAATTTCTTCATATTTTTAAACGCTTTTTCGTTTTTCACAAATAGACATATGCAATGAAGCGGATAAAACAGCTTGACACAGGCCGCATACAGGTCTATCCTGTGATTAACAACCAAATAGCGTTAATGTCTTCAGGGCAGGGTGAAATTCCCGATCGGCGGTCACAGTCCGCGGGCGCTTCGGCGCGGGGTTTGGTGAAATTCCAAAACCGACGGTACAGTCCGGATTAAAGAAGGTGTGTTGAAACAGTCAGTCTCATTTCTGGCTTTTCATATTCTGCACTCTTTTTCGATCCGTCATAGCTTTGTTCTGTTGACAGTTCTAACACACCTGAAATCTGACACCCGGAAGCATTGTCTGCTTTTGGGTGTTAATTTTTTCAGGAGTGCAAACCACTCCGGAACGGAGGAGAAATGAACAACACAACAAAGAAACTCACAACAATCAGCATGCTCTGTGCCCTTGCCTTCATTGCAGCGGCCGTCTTTCGGATTCCTGTCGTGCTTTTCCTGCGCTATGATCCCAAGGATATCATCATAGTGACCGGCGGATTTATTTTCGATCCCCTTACGGCAGCACTGATCGCATTTTTGGTCTCGCTCATGCAGATGTTCACCGTAAGCGGCACCGGTTTCCTGGGCTTTCTCATGAATGTCATATCCAGCTGCGCTTTTGCCTGCACTGCAGCATACATCTATCAAAAAAGACGCCGGCTGTCGGGCGCTGTCACCGGCCTTATCTGTGGTGTGATCTGCCAGACTGCGCTCATGCTGTTCTGGAATTATCTGGTCGCCCCGCTCTATATGGGATATTCCAGAGAAGCCGTTGCCGGCCTCCTGCTCCCGGCTTTTCTACCCTTTAACCTGATCAAAGGCTGTCTGAATGCCGCCGGCACCCTGCTGCTGTATAAACCGGTCGTCACTCTGCTGCGGCGCTCTGCTCTGGTCTCATCCACTCCCGATGCAGGAAAACGAAAGGTGCATATCTTTGTATTACTCGCTTCCCTGTGTGCTATAATACTATGTATTATGCTAATACTCTACCTTAATGGCAGAGTTTAGCCATAAAATCTTGAAATAACCATATTACATATGGAACAGTGCTGATCAGCAAGCTGACCGGCGCTGTTCCATGCAAACACCTGTTGTCCCTTTACTGTGCTGCAGGCAGTTCAATAAACGCCAGTGTTCCAAGAGATGTCATGTTGACCACCACATGATCTTCTCTGATCTCCGTCACTTCTATTTCTACCCACGCTTCATCTCTATACTGGTAAACCTTGATGTTCTGTCCGGCCTTTACGCCTTCCGCATAGAAGTTGACGATTGCCGTATCAAAAGGCACAGATGCTTTGATCTCCGCCACATTCAACACCCTTCCGCCCACACCGCCTGCCAGTGTTTTGGCAAAGTTTACATACGCATAGTGTGGTTTCAACACGGAAAATGTCTGGTTGCCCGGCACACCGTTGATGATCACATGGCCTCCCTGTCCCAAAGGCGTCACATTCTCAAGGCCCGGAAGTCTGGTAACCGCATTGTTCATATACTCCCCTACAGTCTTGTCCTCTGCCATCGCCGCAGATGCCAGCATCGTCTCGATACTGCTCCTTCCGTCAGACGAGACATCCGCAAACAAAATGCGCGGCGCCACAGACACCGAAACCGCCTGAGATACCATCGCGGCTGTCTCAGTGTTCGTTGCCGCCATCACAGGCCTGGAGACCATCATTGCTCCTGCCATGAACAGCGCAAATCCTTTTTTCATCGTATTGCTTTCCCCCTTTCATAATCCGCCTGTGGCGATTTCGCTTCCGACAAGAATGCGCTTTCACCATAGGCTGTAAAAATTATATCTTTTATTCTTTTCCATTTCCGGTCGTTCCATTCTCATAAATTCATATTATCCACTGTTTTACAAAAAATCTGAAATTTCAAATCCCATTACTCCGACAACAGACAGAATAATAACCTGCTGTGGCTGTATGTCTTCAAACGCTATAGTACCCCTGTATGCGATCCTCAAAATCTGTCAGTTATGGAAATCGTAGAGCCCACTCCCCATCCACAGGAAACTTCCTGCAAATAAGACCGTAGAAAAAGAGAGGTGCAGTTGTCTGAACCCCTCTTTTTCTACCGTATACCTTATGCTTTTATTTCGTCAACAACATCATGATCTCGTTGCTTCTTGCCACAAATTTCGTCATCGCCTCCGGCTCAAGCGGCGCCTGCTGCAGCAATGCCAGGTCGTAAAGCTGCTCGCAGATCATCTTTACATTGTCGCCGTCCTGGTGCTCCAGTACATACTGTACAAGCGGATGGTTGGCGTTCAGGATCAGCGTCTCGCCTTCCCTGCCAAGGCCCATGCCCATATCCATTCCCTGCATGGAGTACATCTTCATCATATCCTGCATTCTGCGGGATTCCTCCGACAGTGTGATCATGGAAGAGATCTTCTTGTTTTTCAGCTTCTCGATTTTGACCTTGATGGCATCCTTCTTGAGAACTTTCTTCATCAGCTTTGCGATTTCTTCCGCCTGCTTCTCCATCTCTTTCTCGGCCTTCTTCGTCGTTTTGGCCTTGAAGACATCCGTCAAGTCCGCATCGATCCTCTGGAACTTGATACCCTCATTCTTCATCTCCAGCTGAGAAACAAACGGCTGATCGATATTATGTGTCAGGATCACGGCATCCATCTTGGCAGCCTTGAACATATTGATATACTGGCTCTGCTGCTTCTCGTCCGTCACATAATAGATGACCTTCTCCTTCTTCTCTTCTTCGTCCTCCCCGGCATCTTCTTCCGCCTCATCCTCAACGATCTCAGCTTCTACCTTCTCGCCGTTCTCATCAACCGCTCCGGACTCTTCCCGGCCGTCAGAAGCGCCTTCTTCCGTCTGGCTGTCGTCCGCGTCTGCTCCTTCGGCCTCCGTCTTCCCGCCGTTCTCATCAACTACCTCCGCTTCCACCTTCTCGCCGTTCTCATCGACTACCTCCGCTTCCACCTTCTCGCCGTTCTCGTCAACTGCATTCTCTCCCTCTTTTGCTTCATCGGGATCCACCTTGTTGACTTCCAGACACTCCGGCAATGTCAGATAGACACCGTCCAAGTTCTTGAAGAGAATGTAATCCGTCATCTTCTCGCAGAACTTGTCGTCTTTCAGGCAGCCAAACTTGATAAACGGGCTGATATCATCCCAGTATTTCTCATATTCTTCTTTCTCGGTCTTGCACATACCGGACAGCTTGTCAGCCACTTTTTTCGTGATATATTCGCTGATCTTCTTAACAAAACCGTCATTCTGCAGTGCGCTTCTGGACACATTCAGCGGCAGATCCGGACAGTCGATCACGCCTTTTAACAGAAGCAGGAACTCCGGAATGACCTCCTTGATATTATCCGCGATAAACACCTGATTATTATACAGCTTGATGGTTCCCTCGATGGACTCATACTCCATGTTGATCTTCGGGAAGTACAGGATACCTTTCATATTAAAAGGATAATCCATATTCAGATGGATCCAGAACAGCGGCTCTTTGTAATCCTGGAATACCTTACGGTAAAATTCCAGATACTCTTCCTTCGTACACTCGTTCGGATGCTTCGCCCAGAGAGGATGGGTCTCGTTGAGCAGCTCCGGACGCTTCTTGATCTTGAACTTCTGCTCGTCCTCTTCCTTCTCCTTCTTGATCTCCTCCACTACCTCATCCGTATCCAGCTTCTCGTCGGCCGTGACCGTCTGTGTGTCCGTAGTATTTGCCTTGGACAGATAGATCTCTGTAGGCATAAAGGAACAGTATTTCTTGATAACCTCTCTGGCCTTATACTCATTGCAGAACTCCAGGCAGTCTTCATTGATCAGCAGCGTGATCTCTGTACCGATCTCGGTCCTCGTGCCCTCTTCCATATCGAATTCCGTACCGCCGTCACACTCCCAGTGTACCGGCTGCGCGCCTTCCTGCCAGGACAGAGAGTCGATATGCACCTCGTCCGCCACCATAAACGCCGAATAGAAGCCCAGACCGAAATGTCCGATGATCTGATCCTCATTGGCCTTGTCCTTGTACTTCTCGATGAAATCCGTCGCACCGGAAAAAGCGATCTGGTTGATATACTCCTCCACCTCGTCCGCCGTCATACCGATACCGTTATCAATAAACTTGAGCGTCTTCTCCTCCGGGTTCACGATCACCTGAATCTGCGGCTTATAACCGTCGGGCAGGGCATATTCCCCCATCATGTCCAGCTTCTTCAACTTCGTGATTGCATCACAGCCGTTGGAGATCAGTTCCCGGAAAAAGATATCATGGTCGGAATACAACCACTTCTTGATGATCGGGAAAATATTGTCGCTGTTAATTGATAAATTGCCATGCTTTGCTGCCATTTTCTCACATTCCTTTCTGATCCTGTAAATTTCATTGCCATCCCGCTAAACAGTCCGGACCGATTTCCAGTCTGTCATTCTGTCAGAATGAACCGTACCATACATTTGCTGCACGATACCTGTTCTTTCCTTATCTGCTAGATAGTTTAATACGCTGTGACCTATAAGTCAAGAAAAATATTAGCACTCACTATTAATGAGTGCTAAAATTGTGTGAAAATTTTGTGAAGTGGCGGTTTTATGCGGTTTCTGGCTATTCATGCTTTTATATTTTATCTGAATTTACATACCATTTACATATTTTTTACTTTTTACACATAGAAAACCGCCATCCAATCATTGGCTGCGGTTCTCTGGATATTAAAAATTGATATAGTTCCACAAACGCCCTATGAACCGTTTCTGTCATGGGTATAGTTCTTTTTCCGGCATCTGTCTTAGGCTCACTAACATGGAACTTGCATCCGTCACCAAAATTCTTATAGATCAGTTGGTGATTCACGCTGATTGTACGGTTTTTCATGTCTATATCACTCCATGTCAGGCCAGTAATTTCTGCATTTCTTCCCCAATGGCCGCTGTCCTTTCCCATTCCGTTTTCTTTCTGGCCCCCTCTGCCGACACCATGCCAGCCATGGTGCGGACGCAGGACAATACCGTATTTTCCAGCCGCTCTTTGTCCACATACGGGAGCCTGCAGAGCGCACAGCGGAAAAGCTGAAGAAGCTGACCGAGGAAGAATTTGCAGAGCCTGTGTTTTTGCCTGCTGAAGATATGGAGTAATGGAACGCCGGGGAATGGCAGTCTATACAACGCCATTCCTCGATATTTTTGTTGCTTTTTATATTTAATGATTTTCCATATCTAAAAAAATCAATGCCTTGCTATTGACATTTGACTGAAAAAGTAATATACTGACTGTCGGAAAGGAGGGTAAATAAATGGAGAATAATTCTTCATGTAGTATTCTTTTGAAACAGATACATGACGTACAGAAAAAAAATATTGATAACACATTACGGAATTTAGATTTAACCTTTTCACAAATCAATGTTTTACGAGCTTTGGTTCATTCAACCGATAAGCAGATGTCCTTAAAAGAGCTGGAAAAAATACTTCATGTTGCACAATCCACTACTGCACGGATTGTCACTAAAATGGAAGGCAAAGGGTTGATAGACAGTTTCAGTGATGTGTCTGACAAACGCATAAAATATATCCGTTTAACGCAATATGGAGAACAGTATAGCAACAATGCGAAGCGAAAACTTGAAGAAGAAGAAACACGTTTACTGTCATCACTTACCGAAACGGAAAAAATAGTCTTTGTCAGCCTGCTCCAAAAAATTGCCGGTAACTTATCATAAATACTCGTTTCCATGAACGAGTATTTTATTTACCAAACAATATAGCAAGCTATCAATGCCTTGCTTTTTATTTTACGGAGGTAACTATGAAAGAACAGAACAAGTTAGAAATTTATAACGCTATGCCTGTATCGCAGGCTGTTGTGAGAAATGCTATTCCAGCTATGGCGGCAATGCTTATGACACTGATTTACAATTTAGCTGATACATTTTTTATCGGTCAGACACATAATGCTTTTCAGCTTGCCGCCGTATCGCTTGCAAGCCCCGTCTTTCTAATATTCATGTCTGTCGGCATGATTTTTGGTATCGGCGGAACATCTGCTATTTCAAGGGCTATGGGAGAGGGACGGAAAGACCATGCAAAAAAAATATCTTCTTTCTGTATGTGGTCATGTGTCGTTGTAGGAATTATTATGTCCTGCCTGTCGTTGCTCTTTATGGATAACATTCTCACGTCAGTCGGGGCGAGTGCAGACACATGGGACTTTGCAAAAGACTATCTGACGATTGTTTCTTTTGGCGGTGTGTTTGTGCTGATTTCAAATTGTTTTTCAAATATTCTGCGTGCAGAGGGACAGGCAGCAAAAGCTATGCTTGGTCAGATTATCGGAAATATGCTGAATGTTATTTTAGACCCCATTATGATTTTGGGATTTGGTTGGGATATTAAGGGTGCTGCTATTGCGACCTTGATTGGTAATTTCGCTGCTGCTCTATACTACGTTTTATACTTTATGAAAGGTAAATCATCACTTAGTATTCACATAAAAGATTTTAGTTATAAAGATAAAATATGCAGCAGCGTCCTTTCTATTGGTATTCCCGCTTCTCTTGCTTCCCTTTTGATGAGCGTTTCTCAAATTATTTTAAACGGGATAATGGCAGGATATGGAGATATGGCAGTTGCAGGAGCTGGTGTTGCTATGAAAGTCACGATGATTTCTGGAATGCTAACGATTGGTATAGGACAGGGCGTACAGCCATTGCTAGGTTTCTGTGTTGGCGCCAAAAAATGGGAACGCTATAATAAATTCATAAAATTTTCACTCTTTTTCGCCTTTGCGGTCAGCTTTGTAATGACTGTTTTATGTTATCTATTTACAAATCAAATTGTAAGTGCTTTTATAACTGATGTAAACGCATTTGATTATGCCGTAAGTTTTTCGAGGATTTTGCTCACAACCAGTATCTTTTTTGGAATATTCTATGTGCTGACAAATGCAATACAGGCAATGGGAGCCGTCATTCCTGCTCTGATTATCAATCTGAGCAGACAGGGAATTATTTATATACCTGCACTGTATATTTTAAACATATTCTCAAACGCAAGCGTTCTTATGTTTGCACAGCCTATTGCAGATATTCTTTCGATTGTTCTTGCCGCTGTTTTGTATGTCAACGCATATAAAAAACTAAGCAGACAAAAAATCTGATTATTAAAACATGACTATTTTTGCGACAAATCTCACCTCCTGTTAGGTAGGCTGTCCGTCAAAGCGGAACTGGAACAGGGCAGCGATAAGCCGCCGTTTAATGTTGTCCTCGGTGTCCTTGTTGACCTGTCCGTTTTCAAGGGAAGCAAGCCGGATTCGCTTGCTGTAATGCCGTAAAACCTCGTCAATGGCTTCCGGCTCTCCGCTGGTTGCTCTGACAATGGTTTCATACGGTACAAGTTTAGGATTCCTCA
>VSOD01000128.1 GCA_009774655.1 Lachnospiraceae bacterium | reverse complement strand
CCTTTCAGATCATTCTGGCGGACGGCAGGGGCCGGTGCCTGCAGCGTACCTTGAAGGAAATGCTGCCGTTCGGGTTTGGGCCGGAGAATTTGGGAAATTCGTGATTTTGTCTGTAATTTTATTGATCAGGGCGGTCTTTGCCCTGATCAACTTTCTTTTTAAACAGGATATAATAACAGTTTAATTCAAAATCACTGCAGAGCTTCTTAGACACAGGCAGACATGCCAGCAGCTTTTCTTTCGCTGCAGGATTCTGTAATTCCGCGCGGAGAGCATCCTGTATTCCATTGACGGTGAGGAAATGATGGACTTGTGTCATGGCTGCATCCAGTTTTCTTTTTTCTACAAGAAAATCCATGTCATACCGGGCTTCTGTTTCCCATGCACTGAGCATCTCCGCATGATCGTCGATCCAGTCTGTCAGGATGAGGTTTGCGCCGTGATCGGTAATCATTTTTATAAGTTTTGAGATTTTATGGGTATTGGGAACTGTGATGCCGACACATTCTAATGCACCCTTCAGGACTTTTTCGACAGTCTGCTGCAGATGATAAGCGGCATTGTTGAGGATCAGCTCGTCGTGATAGGCGCTGTCCCAGATCATTTCTGCTGTTTTATAGTCCATCCGCGCACTGCGGAATAATCTGATATCACACATTTTGGTCTCCAATACGAAATTTTCATTTCAGGGCTGCCTGAATAGTTTATATGTTGGTAGAGCTATTTTCGCTCAAACAGGAGAAGGCCGGTTTTCATTATTTCCTGATATAGTCGATTGTCCGGAGGCAGGTTTGTAATAATGTCTGCTTCGCAGTCAAGATCAGGGAAGAAAGCCAGTTTCTTATCGGGGTCGTATTTCTCAATATAAAGATCGATGTCGCTTGCGCTGTTGCAGTGAAATTCCAGAGAACTGCCGTAGAGGATCAATCTGTGCACATTTTGATCCCTGCGGATCTCGAGAAGTATTTTTTCGACTCTGTGCTGCATCAGAGGGTGAATGCGGTTTGCATTTGGAAAAGTAACTCCGTCCATAACAGGAAAATCCCACATTGTATCAGTGCTTCGCATAGAAACTGCAACCTCCTTTGGTCTCTTATTCTATCATGAGAGCAGTAAAAAAACCAGCTTATTTTAGTCTTCACGTCCTATCATGGAAATACTGAAAGTTCCGGGGAATGGACGTTCCCGTCGTTATTGCGTGACACGCAAAGAGTAAAGTTTCTTCATGCACACCCAGTAATTCTTCTCGCCGGTATAGCGTGCGGCCTGGATATGCCTGTCAAGGATTTCCGGCGGCAGCTTCCAGTCTGAACGGACGCAGCCGAGCAGCAGACAGCGCTTTGCCTCCTGCAGCGTGGAAGCGTCTGCGCCGTTTTGCTCCATTTCAGATAAAAGGCGATCAGCTCTGTCGTCATAGGCAGGATTGCAGAAACTTTGTGTTTCTGCATCATAGGAAAGCTCAAACAGACGGTGTTCTCCGGCGTCCGGAAGATAGCAGGCCTCCTCAACGGTTTCCGTGATATGAAGATAGTACAGTGCGGCTCCTGCATCCGTCTCCTTCCGGCGGATGATCCTTCCCAGTCTCTGGATGCGCTGGCGTTTGGTGGAGGTACCGGAGAGAATGATGCCGACAGTTGCATCGGGCACGTCAAATCCTTCGTCGATTGCTTTGGAGGCGATCAGGATACGTATGCTGCCTGTGCGGAAACGTTCCAGTACATTTTTGTTGGCCTGACTTCCCATTTTGGAATGAAGGCGGCCTGCCTTTTCCGGAAAGACTTCCTGCAAAAGACGGTACAGCTCCTCGGCCTGACTGATTCTTTCGCCGAAGATCAGGATCTTCTCGTGAATGTCCAGCTGTCTGACCAGATCGCAGACACAGGAGACCCGCGCGGATGCCAGACAGACGAGACGCCTGCGCTTAAAGGTGAGATTCATATAAGTGGCGGCGGTTTTGCTAAGGGCATTCTTTTTGTTGCCGGCAATACTTTGCAGCTCTTCGAAACGTTCCTTCTGGGTGAGCGTGTGCAGGGCAGGGTATGCTTTGAGCAGTTTGCCGTACAGGAGAGTCATCTGGTCAGTGAATTCTTCGTACTCGTCACGCTCGTCCGCCCGGAAGGAAAGGCTGATGTGATAGACGTCGTAGGGTGAGATGGTATTTCCCGCGGCAGCTTCTTTCATGCCGTAATGGTATATTTTCCGGCCAAGCACGGAGGTGAGACAGCGCTGTGACGCTCCGGACGGCAGAGTGGCGGACAGACCGAGGGAAAAGAAGTGGCTTTCGTATTCACTTATGTAGGGCAGAAATTCAAAGATCAGCTGATTCTGTGCGCTTTCATAATGATGGCATTCGTCCGCGATCAGCAGGATGTCTGCACCCTGCCGTAATTCGGTCAGGATCTGTCTTGCCAGTTCGTAGCGGGCCGAGTTGATGACGTAGATCATATATTTATGGTCGGGCGTGGACTTCGAGCCGGCGCCCCGCAGGCCAATATCGCTGCGGATACTGCGGCTGTCCGGTAAGAGGGCAGAATAAGGCGCGTTCAGGCCAGGGCCATTAGCGGCGGCAGAATCATTGGAGGGAGCAGCAGCCAGATATTCCCGCAGCGCCTGATTCCATTGCCGCATAAGGGCGCCTGTGGGAACGACGATCTTTACGCGCAGACTGCCGTTTAGCTTTTGGTTCAGTCTGTCCATGGCCGACAGGGCGAGCAATGTCTTGCCGGAACCGGTCACTGCCTGCACGATCCCTCTTCCGTTATGCTCAAACCAGCGTTCCAGGCATTCTTCCTGCCAATCATAGAGTTCTTTGTTCATCGGTTGATTCTCCTGACTTTTCCAATGTCGTTATAGTAAACGACATTAGATATTTCGTTTACTATAACTATAGTTTACGTACTGCGGAGCTTTCTGTCAAACAGCGGCTGTTTATTCGTATTCGCGTGAGCAGTCTGTCAATTTATGTAAAAAATGGCAATAAATGATTGAAAACACATACGATTTCCTATATACTTTGTGTAGTATTTGTACTATAAAGAATAAAGCGTTTTCACCTGTACTGCGGCCGACGGGGTCGGTTTTTAGGTGTAAAATAAACAGGCAGGTGGCAGCGCGGAAATGAGGAAGAGAATGAATTATGAGGAAATGTACCAGAATCTACAGCCCGACCAGAAAGTCCTGAAGGACTCGCTTGCCGCGCTGCAGAAATTTTATAAGGCCGTATGTAAGGAGACGGAGAGCGGCGATGTGAAGAGCCTGCTTCGGGATCTGAACACGATGAAAGAGTCGGCGGATCTGCTGGCCTCGGCGCTTGAGAATCTGGCGGACACGGCTGCGGGTTTTGACGCGAAGACCTATTTCGAGAGCGGTGATTTCGCGGAGCAGATGCTGGCAGCCTGTGAGGAGAAGGGCGTGGATGTGCGCGGCGAGTTTCCGGTTTATGAGATGTTCCCTTACAAGGTGAAGGTGGATGCGGAGAATCAGGATCTCTATCTGGATCGTAAGAAGGTGCAGTGTATGAGGCCGCAGAGTTTTGTCGATACGGTAAAGGCCGGGCAGGAGAAGCTCAATAAGGCTTCCTTTAATGCGGCCACCTTTGTCAACGAACTTTCGGATGCGTATGATCTTGCGTTGTTAAAGATGGGTAAGCAGGTCGGGTATGACATGTACCTGAAAAGTTTATATAAGTTCCTGGCGCCCATGAGCCGTTTTCGTAAAGAGTATGATCAGCAGAGCTTCGCCTTCGATCTGGCGAGACTGTATACTTCCGGCATAGAAGAGACAAAAAACGGCAGGAGATTTCAGTTCGGGCCGAGCCGTAAGCCGGAGCAGGCCATCCGCATTCTGGATAAAGACGGTATAGAGCAGTTTCTGTCAACCATATGTTTTATTGATCCTGAGAAGGAATAAAAAGATTTTAGGAGGGCGATCATGCCAGAGTACAGTGCAAATCCGGACAACCCGGAATCATATGGATCTCTGCCTGCGGAGCAGCTGACCGACGGGATCGGGTTCCTGGCAGATTTCTGGCGGGAGAAATACCTGCAGGAATATATCCGGAACGGCGGCAGTAAGATCAAATTCGTGACGGGACGTACCGGCAGCGGCAAGACTCATTTCCTGCGGCTGATGATGGCCGTTGCGCGGGAAGAGCATTATAAGACCGTGTGGTTTTCGGCAAAAGATATCTGGATGCATGATTTTAAAGAAATCTATGTGGAGATATTTCACCAATGCGACCTTCTGTCCTGTCTGGAGGCGGCCAGCGGCAGCCTGATCCGGGAGATGGGTTATGACCCGCAGGATATTCCGGCGGGGATGAAGTTTATCGACTATCTTTCCCAGAACGGTGAAGGCGACGCGGTGACGAAGCGGGAGATACGCGCGCAGCTGCGGCGGTTTTTCCTGGAAAATCCGATGATGGACAACAATTTTGCGCTGGCCTGCAGTATGCTGACAGGCAGTATTTTAGGCTATCCCATTCTGGAAGAGCAGAATCAGGAGCTGCTTTTGTCGTGGCTGGAGGGGGATCGTTCCATTAAACTTTCCCAGCTGCGGGCGCTGGATTTTTATCCGAGCCGTATCACGAAATACAATGCAAGACATATGCTCCGCTCTCTGGCTGAAGTGGTGCGCATGGGCGGCTTTTCCGGCCTTTTTATCGCGATAGATAACATGGAGATCCTGACCAGCCGTTCCAGTCTGGAAGCAGTACATTATACGAAGATGAAAAGAGAAGATACCTACGAGAGTATCCGGCAGCTGATCGACGATATTGACAGCATGAAGAATATCATGTTTGTCTATGCGTTTGACCGGGAACTGATCGACAATGAAAATGCCGGATTAAAATCTTATCAGGCTTTATGGATGCGGATACAGAATGAGATCGTGGGAGAGCGGTTCAACCGTTTTACGGATATGGTGGACCTCGACCGGCTGGCGGCGCAGGAATATTCGCCGGAAGTGATCGTCGCCATATCGAAGAGCCTGGCCGATTTACAGCTTAACCGCACAGCCGAGCCGCTTACCGAAGAGCAGGCGCAGGAGATCGTATCCCAGGCACGTACGGGAGCGGTGGGTATTCCGCGCCTGATCCAGACTGTGATGAATGACAGAAGTTTTCATGGGGAGGTGAATACCGGTGTATGATGTAGAAGCCAGACATATTATCGAGGCGCTGCGGTCGGGGATTCCTTCCCGTGCCGTGGGACAGTACTTTTCGGAGGCGCGGCCCAGGATCATGCGGGAGATATCGGACCGGCTGGATCTTGTGTGTGAACAGGGGAAATCGAGCGGCATGATCATCAGCGGCAAGTACGGAGAGGGAAAGACGCATCTTCTGAATACCGTATTTAATCTGGCGCATTCCAACAATATGGTGGTTTCCTATCTGTCTCTCAGCAAGGAAACGCCCATGGACAAGCTCTATCTTGTCTATCAGAAGCTGATCGGCAATACATATCTGCCCAGACGGCAGCAGCCGGGCTTTATGCATGAGCTGGAGAAGATATCCGCCAACAGCCCGGTGGCCAATGAGATGCTGCTGTATGCGGCCAAGCAGTTGGAGACGGATAAGCTGTATTATCTGTTCCGCTCCTACTTAAACACGGAAGATTCGGATGAAAAGTTTCTGCTGCAGGCGGACCTGGAGGGTGACTTTATCGCCAATGCGCCGTTAAAGAAGATATACAAAAGGATTTTTAACCAGACCGTAAAATATAATGTGAATTTCACAAAGACCAGGCACTGCCGGGATTATTTCTCATTTATGAGCCACCTTTTTATGCAGATGGGCTATCATGGATGGGTGATTCTGATCGATGAGACAGAGCTGATGGGACGGCTTTCAAAGAAAGCACGTTTGAATGCATACCGCAGCATGGCGAATTTCCTGCTGCCTGACCGGTGCCCGGAATCCACATTCAGCATCTTTGCCCTCAGTGCCTCCTACGCGGAGGATGTGATCGAGGCGAAGCACGAGTATGAGAATCTGGCGATGATCTATCCGGAAGAGCAGGAGCCGGCGAAAACGGTGCTGGATCTTCTGGCGAGAGCGCCTCAGCTTGTGCCGTTGACGAGAGACGAGATTCATGAGATCTTATATAAAATACAGGACTTCCACGGCAAAGCCTATGAGTGGACGCCCAGCCTTTCCATTGATTCGCTGGCGGAAGCCACACAGTCGGGCGGCTATCTGCTGCGAACCAAGATCCGGGCGGCCATCGAGTTTCTGGATCAGCTTTACCAGTACGGAAAGGCAGGGAAGACTACCATCAACGAGCTGGGAGAAGAGGTGTACACGGAGGATGTGCCGGTGATCGAGGAGTGAACGTCTGCACAAGGCGTTCCGCCTGCAAACAGGCGCTGCCCGTTTTGCTTAACTCCGGCATTCTCCGTCATGACTGATGCAGTTGACCTGTGTCAGAAATTTCATATCATCAAGAGCCTGCAGCAGCGGGTTCTTTTCTTTTGTGCGGATCTCGATGATCAGTTCCGTTTCGCCGCTGCGGGTGGAGCGTGCTTTTTCCTTATAAGAACGGCAGTGTTTGTCGAGGGTGTCAAACAGAATATCATAGTCGATCTCTTCCCGCCGGCCGCGCAGCACGAGCAGTTCCGGCGCCTTCGTGCCGGGCAGTCTGTCCAGACCGAAGAGGAGGAGCGTCATCGTGAGGGAAAAGACGATCACCAGCGTATAGAGGCCGACGCCCGCGATGATGCCGGCGCTGATGGACCAGAACAGGTAGAGGAGATCCAGGGGATTCTTCACCGCATTGCGGAAGCGTACGATGGACAGCGCGCCCACCATGCCGAGGGACACGAGCAGATTGGACTGCATGGCGATCATGATGGCGGCCACGATGACGGGCATACCGGCCATGGTGATGTTCAGGTCTTTGGAATAGAAAGCCGTCCGGCTGGAAAGCTTGTAGATCGCGTAAATATAGATTCCGGCCAGGCAGGCCAGCAGCAGGATCAGGATGACTGTTTTGGCATTCATGGTGGTTCCGCCGCCCAATGATTCATAGACACTGTTTTTGATGACATCTTTTACTGACATTTCTGTGTTTTTCTCCTCTTTTTTCTTCTCTTTTTTTCTTCTTTTCGGTAAGTTGGTGTGTGTCACCGGTTGCTCGTAATTTTTATTCTTATAGTAAACGCCATTAGAAATTTCGTTTACTATAATACTTGTCCTGCTTAGATTCCCGCATACCGTTCCCGGCACAGCTGGTATTTGGAAAAAGACGTCTGCTGCAGGGTGTTGAGTTCCAGCAGCTGTTTCAGGAAGGCCGGAAGGAACTCGTCGTATTTTACTTCCAGTACCGCGTCCGGTCCCGTCAGGGCGTCGTAGGAGATATCCGTTGTGCCGAAGCGTTCCGTCTGGCGGCTGGCTCTGACATGCCGGTCCAGGGTAATGCGTACATTGCCGGGGCCGTAGAGGTATGCCTTCCGCTCATAGGCGACGATCACTTTCGGACGAAGAGTCCGGGTAGTTGCCGCAAGATGAAAAAGAAAGGCGGGATCTTCCGGGGAGACAGTATCTGTCTGGAAACTGCCGGCCATAATTTCCCGCAGCGTCTCCGGTGTGATCTGCCGGGAACGCTTGCGGGTCATTGCGTCCAGTTTTTCTTTTACCTCAAGTTTGATGACGGCAAGGGAATTGTTATAAATACGGATCCGGTATTTGCGCCGTCTGCTGCAGCCGTCCCTGACAGCCAGCAGGCAGGTATCCGCCGGATCGTCGAAATACAGGCTGCTCACCAGATACCCTTCGTCGTTATGTTCATTGTCGTCCGCCCGCAGTACCCCGTCCAGCCGCCTTTGCAGACTGTACATTTCCCGGGCGGTGCAGCAGAATTTTTCTTCCACAAGGTACATTCCGCATCTGCTCCTTCGTTTTTTAGTCATTCTTTTCAAAGACCGCCCGCAGCGTGACATCCCCGTCCTCCAGAGAGACAGAGAGAGATTCTTTGCCGCCTTCCGGGATATCGCCCTGCCAGCCGGCAAAGTGATACCCTTCCTGTGCACGGGCGGTCACCGACAACGGAAAATCACTGTAATAGTATCCTTCCCATGTACCGCAGTCCTCCAACACAGCCGTGTTGACGGTGATGGTGCCGCCTTCCGGAGTGTCAGTGACGATCCGGATTTTGTGGAGTGTACCGGACAGTCCGAAGGTCTTCGCCAGACTTTCCATGGCAAAAGGCAGCCTCCCGGCAAAAAAAGCATCCACCTGCTCCACATCCGCCCGATAGTCCGCGGCCGTATAGCCGGCGTCATAGAAGCACCGGTGGTCTTTTATGATCTGCGCTTCGCAGCGGCTGCTCCATTGTGCCAGCATGTCATGCATCTTTTCATAAGAAAAGACAGTGTTTGCGATATCCATAAAGGAAAGACAAAACCGGCGGCGAAAGCCCTCATTGGCCAGCAGGCTTTTGACAGCAGGTTCGTTGAGAAGCGGGTGCTGCGCCATCCAGTCTTCCCGGTTTTCCCGGCTGTTGCTGTCGGCGTGGATGCATTCGTCCAGGTCATAGAGCATGAAGCGCCATTTTCCGTCGCTGTAAGGCGTTCCCTCCTGGGTGGTGCGCCAGGCGGCGGTATTATAACCGAAGGCCACGTCCCGGTTGTCCAGATAGAGGTTGATGCAGCAGTAGTCGATCAGGCTCTGGATGTCCACCAGTTCATCGGCGAGAGCGTAGGTGTCGTCATAGACAAGATCGCATTGCGCGACCACGTCCAGCATATACTGCCATGCAGTGAAGGTTTCTTCCGGTGAAGTGACCGCATTGCCGGCCTTTATAAGCATGATATCATCCGGCAGCAGGTCGTAATGAGCGGCCAGATATTCGGCGTTATAGCGCTCGCGCAGGTTATAGAGGCCCCAGTATTCCCCGTTCAGAAAAAGGGCGCATGGCCTGTGGGCCTGCGTGGTGACACTGCGTCCGCGGGCAGCCTGCTGCAGAAAGGCGTCCAGAAATTTCACGCCGTCCATATTGCCGCCGCCGTTGCGCAGCTTCACGGAAGAGTAGAGGATATCGTTGTCAAAAAAAGCAGCCGGAAGGATCCCGGTCTCATCATAGATATCTCTTGCGAAAAGATGAAAGGACTTCTGCCTGGCGCTGCGGGTGGAGTTGCCGGAGATGCGGACTCCTGCATTCTGCGTAAAAAGGAGCGTATGGCTTTCGTCAAAATAAGACAGAGAAGCCTCCCGCTCCCACTCTTTTCCTTTATAAAAGGCGTTGGAAGCCATGTAGCGGTAATGGATCTCTCCGCCGGCATCCGTGTAGCTGTCCAGTATCTGTCCGTCCTGCATACCGCCCTGCGAGAGATAAGCCGCAAAGGCAGCGCCGTTGCCGTAGATGCCGGTGTGCGCATCGAACAGAGATTCCGGGTCCACAGACAGGGACAGAATGGCCAGATCATCATATTCCGGCTTCGCGTCGTAGCCTACGAAATAGGTCTGCGTGACGGTCTCGCTGATCTGATTGGTGGCGGGATTGTAGCAGGCTGCCCGCACGACGACGGCTTTGTCTACCGGAAAAGCAGGCTCATAGTCCTGATTGGGCGCAAGATCGTCCCGGTTGATGTAACGGTTTTCTTCCGCAGTGCGCTCGGTGATCCGGATCGGCTCCCGATAGACAGGAGAAGCCGCGTCCGGTTCGCTGCCGTCCAGCGTGTAATATATTTTCTCTCCGGCGGGGGAATATAAATGCAGATCAAAAGC
>VSOD01000127.1 GCA_009774655.1 Lachnospiraceae bacterium | reverse complement strand
GCCTTACGGTATGGTATATCGTTATTCATACTCATAACCCTGTTGATCACTCTTCTGCTCAGAATCCTGAACCGCTCGCTGGTCATGCTGTAGGGCGTATCCGAGAAACGGTCAAGGATTTGATAGAACATACGGGAAGTCCTGCGCATCTTACAGTCCGGAGACGCGCTCACCATATCAAACCCTTCCAGCGCCTGATCATACACCGCCATGATATCTTCCGGCGTATAATCCACAAAGACCGTATCAAATTCAAACACAAAATCACCAATCGCCAGATCAAGCCCTGCATTCATGGCGGCTTCCCGTCCCTGAAAATAACTCATATTCAGCAGTGAAATACTGGTCGTATGCGCGATACTGCTCACCCTTTTTACCGCCTCCACGCTGTCGTCCGTGGAATGGTCGTTAATAAAAATAATCTCAGAGTGTTCGAACTTCTCTTCCAGCGTCCGCACCAGCATCGCGCCAAACTGCTCCGTCGCCTGGGCCGCATTGTACAGATACACCGTAGCGGATACAAAATTCTTTTCTTTAATTCTCATGGTCCAGCACCTCGTCCAAATCATATACCGTATTGATCTTGCCCGACAGTACGCCGACAAAGGTCGGTTTTCGCGAATATACCCTGATCACCGTCGGCCGGGAATCGTCTATCTCCGAGCTTGTCAGGATCGGCTTCATGGAAAACAGCGACTTAACATAGCGGAATTCATAATCATCGCGAAGATATTTCCGGGCCAGCTTGTCCATATAAGGGAAGGCACTGTCCGGTTTTGCAATACAGTCATTGCAGTTGCCAAGTCTCTGAGCACTGCAGCCGCCTCCGCTTCGTGTCTGACAGGGAAAGTCCGGCAGAGACTCATAACTGGTCGTATGGGGCGTAAAGGTCACGGAGGTCAGAGAGTGATAACCGGTCTTTCCAAAGGGCATAATGGAGAAAAAAGGTCCGTCCATCACCGTGATGCCGCATCTTTCCAGCTGCCCATCGACGTCACACAGAATGATCTCGCACAGCTCATATTTGATCTTAAACTTTTCAAACCCCAGCAGATCCAGAATCTGATTGGTCGCCGCATAAGTCGCGTTCAGCACAAAAGGTGCCCTGTATTCATCCCCGGCGCTTACACGGCACAGATAATCGTCCTGCTCTTTTTCCATCTGCGTAACCCGACTGGCAAACATCAGTTTTACATTCGGCAGTTTTGACAATTCCCTCAGATAATAGTCTTTCAGCAGCATGGCGTCGTAGGTATATTCTCTTGTGAGAAACGCGCCGTCGCACATGTCTTTCTTAAAATAGTCTTCCGGGTACACCTCTTTGCAGGGGATATCCGCCGCCCGGCAGAATTTCTTAAACTGCTCTCCGTCAGACCAGGAATACTGTGCGGAAGTGGCGTAAACTTTCTCAAATTCCCGATTGATACAGAAGGCAAAATCCTTGTGAAATCTTTCGAAATACCCTGCCGACTTCATGGCCGTAGACAAGGATCTGGGATAATGATATCCTTGATGCACCCTCGCCTGATTGATATAAGTGGCTCTCTGGAAAGGCGCCGTGCCGCATTCCAGCACCAACACCTTTTCCTTCTTCTTCCCACAGTGGTGCGCCGCATACAGCCCATAAAAACCGGCCCCGATTATGATCCTGTCATATCTTTCCTTCATCTTTATTGTTTTTCCTTTGTCTTGTTATCCTTTTTCGTACTCACAGTCTTATTTCTGCCGCGAAGTACGGTAAAGATTCCCGTAGCGAACATCAATGCCACCAGAACCGCCATGACGGTGCCCCATAGAAACTGGCTTTTCTCCTGCTGTCCGGCCGCTTCCGCCGCCTCCAGCTGTGCGGTATTTTCTTCATGCACTTCCTCGAATTCCCCGGACAGTTCTGCCGCATCTCCATACATACCAACAGACTCCGCCTTTACGAATCCTGCGATTTCCTGATAAGTCACCTGATACCACTCCTGTGATTCCGTCTCCATGCAGATGACCGCCGTCCCCTTCGGGAGCGTCGCCACCACGATGCTGTCCTCCGTTGCCTCCTCATATACGGCCGCCTCAGTTTCCAGCTGCATCAGCACCTGTTCCTTCGCCCCGGCTGCCCATCCGGTCAGCACATTTTCATTCCAGATTCCCAGAAACAGCAACGCCGCCAGAAAAACCACTTTTGTTTTTTGCAATGTCTTCATTGTTATCCTCCCGTTTTATCTTATAGTAAACGAAATTTTTAATGTCGTTTACTATAGGAACGCTGCGCCCGCAAATTTATCCTGCGCATACGGCAGCGGAAATCATCGTGCATTATACAACAGTACGAAATGACCGCTGATCACTTCTTTATCATACAGTCCTTCCAGTTCCTCCTGCCGCGGATCGTTGGCGCCCAGCAGGACGATGGATCGCCCGCCGATCATATCATAAGGAATCCGCAGCGCTTCCCGGTCTTCTGCTGCTGCCACCTTCACCGGCAGATCGCGCAGCGCGAACTGAACCAGCCCGACAGCGGATATTTCATTGTAGTCCAAATACGTCAGCCAGGGTTCGTACGCCCCGTCCCCGATCAGCTTTTCCATCCGTTCCGCCATCCATAGATCCTGTCTCGCCAGTTCGTTAAAAGGCTGCAGATACATACTGCCAAGCCGAAACGCCAACGCCATGGAAAGCAGTGCACAGGAAAGCAGGGGCTGAT
Source organism: Lachnospiraceae bacterium (assembly GCA_009774655.1). Lineage (GTDB taxonomy): Bacteria > Bacillota > Clostridia > Lachnospirales > Lachnospiraceae > UBA3282. The sequence continues at coordinate 7,034 of VSOD01000127.1, read as the reverse complement.
GCAGTTCCGTTTTGGCATACAGATGAATCGCCGTCATAACGATACCCATACACAAAATGCCGGCCACGCAGATTCCGGTATAAAAAGCGGCCGGGTGAAGCGGATCCATCTCAAAAAAGCTCATCCCCGCCATAAAATAGCCTTTGCTCTGCGTCAGCTGCGCCTTCGCGGCATATACGGACACCGCCGCGGAAAGCAGCAAAAGCAGCAAAGCGCCCAAAAGAAAATATCGCTTCTTCTCCCTGATGTGCGTCGACAGCTCCTCTATACCCGCAGCGATCAAAACAGGCATGACATAATCCTGATACCTGCCGAACGTGATACTGTCATAGCTGTCCGGGATCACATTATAGACCGTGCTGACGACGATCTGCGCCATAACCGACAATGCCACAAACAGACTGGGCAATCCGCTGTTTCTGTCCGGCATTGCCGTCATGCCGACGCCGCGCCCAAAACGTCCTGCTCCTCCATGCCACGCTTGTCTGAGAAGCGACAACAGCCCCCACCATCCGAGACCATAAGTCGATATTCCCAAATACAGGATCTTACCTCCAAATCCGGCGGCAAACGCTGCCCATCCTGCCTTTGAGAAAATATACTTTATTTTCTCCAGCTGCCCTTCATAGGTGTTGATCTCATACAATTCCCGGTCAAGATCATGATACAGGTATGCCGTTATCTGCCCCTCCAGCAGTTCCGCAGCCAACAATACTCCCACCGTCATGGCCAGGATCAGAAGCGCCTCTTTATAATCTTTTCTCTTCCGTATCGCAGTAAAAAGAAGCAGTCCTGCACATACCGCCAGCGTTCCTACAGTCCTCATATGTACCACATACAGGAAAAAATTCACTGCAAAAACCAGAAGCAGTTTTCCGGTTCCCGGCTCTCTCAGATAGTTTCCAACCAGCAGGATCAGCAAAAGATATCCGCACATAAGCACGGTCTCCGCCATCGTCGTCTGCGCATAGAACAGCATCGGCGCATACAGCACCGCTATGCCGGCGCAGATCTGCATTCTCTCATTTCCTGCTCTGTCCGTCCCGTTTTGCCGCTCCGTTTTGCCCACAAAAAACTGCTCCTGCATCCTCTGAATCCCGAGCAGCAGCATATAAGAAAGACCGAGCAGCACAAAATTCAGCGCCACCGCAGCCCTGTATGCCGTTATCGGATCTTTGCAAAGCATAAAAATCGGAAGCAGGAGAATACTGTAACCATAGGAATAGAATGATCCCAGAGATATCACCTCAGACCAATCGCAGCCTGCCGCTTCGGCAGCGTATGCCCAATAGCTGAACTCGTCCGGAAATATGGAGAATCCATAAATCTTTCGTATACTGAATTGAAAAAAACAAAACAGCAGCAGCATAAAAAACACCGCATATCTGTTCCTGTTCACAAACTGCCAAAACATCATCCCCACTCTCCATTACACAAGCAATATGAGAAAAATCATGTCGCCATAATTTTTCTCATATGCTTTGTCTATAATAAGACAATTAAGTGTGGGCATAATTATTTCATTACGATCGCATAGGTTCCGAGACCTGCTGCAACATCAAAAGTAACCGTGTTCGGATTTGCATCCTTATCTTCCAGGATTGTCGTCGTTCCGCCGGGGCGTACACAGACTACACTGACAGTCTTCGTGGTATCAACACCTTTCGGCAGACCAACTACCATCGCTGCAGAGCCATTGGATAAGGTGATGAACCTGCCTTTTTCCTTCGCTCCAAGATCTACATTCAGCACTGCCGCCACTTCGCCGCCCAGCGCTGCCGCCGCTGCATCTACACATGCCATTGCTTTGGGGCTTCTCTTCGCGTTTGTATCAAAGACCATGATGTAAGGTGTCTGTCCGCTCTTTAAGCCAAGGCTTGCTTTCACGTTCTCCAGAGAGTCAACTACGGCCACGCCCTGAACGCCCTTCGCCGCATATGCGCCCGCGATGGATGTCTTAACGCTGGAGCCTGCCACATTGACCGCTGCGCCTGCTGCCTTTACGGCAGCTCTCACTGCCTCAACGGCCGCGCTGCTGCCGGATCCTCCGTTATCCGACTGGCTTGTACCTGCCGCCGGCGCAATAACTTCCTCCGCAACCGTGCCTGACGAGCTTCCACTGGCTGCCGGTGCCGCGCTTCCCGACCCTGCCGCCAGTGCCGTCGTACCGGATGACACTACCATTGTTGCAGCCAAAAGGGCCGCAAATGCCTTTTTCATTTTCATTGAAAGTTTCCTCCTTTTAATTGGTAAAAGTTATATATCCCACTGCTAATTACTATATCATGCAAACTGTTAGTTTGCAAGTGCAATATTATAGTTTGTTTATATCAAATTTGTTTATTGCTATCATGAGTAGGATATCAATATCCGTAAAGAGGTGTCTGAAATGTTCACTCGGGAAGAAAAATATAAAATGATCGGCTTGAATATCGCCTATTACCGAAAGCTGAGAGGTATCAGTCAACTCACCCTGGCAGAGAGAGTCAGTTTGAGTCGCACTCACATCAGCAATATAGAAGCCCCCAATATGCCCACTGCAATTTCCATGGACGCTTTACTGGATATTGCAGATGTGCTTGAGGTGCCCGCCAGAAAGTTACTTGATTTTCACGAATAATTTTACAGACAAAAAACGCACCTCCCGTGATTGGGAATGTGCGTTTTATCTTTTCTGCGTTTTTTATTCCTTTTATACTGCTTATACACCATGCATCCTTTACTTCCAGAGTTTCTTCTTACCTCTGCCCTTACCTGTTGGCGCCTCCTCGGCTCTCTTAGAAGTAACGTTCTTCGCCGCATTGAGGGAATCCCCTGTCTCTTCGTCGAATTTCTTCAAAAGGTCCTTCGCCTCATGGGACAATTTATCCGGCACCTGTACCACCAGCGTTACATAGTGGTCGCCCCGGATATCCCTGTTGCGCAGGGAAGGAACACCCTTGCCTTTCAGGCGCACCTTCGTGTCGGTCTGGGTTCCCGCCTTCACGTCGTAAATCACCTTGCCGTCTACCGTATCAATGACGATCTCACCGCCAAGCGCGGCGATGGCAAAGGACATGGGCACGGTAGAGTATATGTTCTCATCCTGCCGCTGGAAGATGGGATGTCTGCCCACCACTACTTCTACCAGCAAATCTCCCCGCGGGCCGCCGTTTGTTCCCGGCTCTCCTTTGTCGCGGATGCGGACGCACTGTCCGTTGTCGATTCCGGCAGGAATAGACACCTGAATCTTCTTCCTGTTGGCGATATAACCCGTGCCGCGGCAATCCGGACACTTATCCTTAATGACTTTACCGGTTCCGTGACAATCGGGACAGGTCTGCACGTTCCTGACTGTACCGAAGAAGGACTGCTGGGTAAATACCACCTGGCCCTTGCCGCCGCACTTGGAACAGGTCTCCGGGCTGGTTCCCGCCTTCGCACCGGTTCCGTGGCAGGCCGTACACTCATCTTTCAGCGTCAGCTCAATCTCCTTCTCCACGCCGAATACCGCCTCTTCAAAGGTGATCCGCACGCTGGAACGGATATTCGCCCCCTTCATGGAACCGTTGCTCCTGCCGCCGCGGCGTCCGCCGCCGAAGATATCGCCGAAAATATCACCGAAAATATCCGAAAAGTCTGCGCTATTGAAGTCAAAACCACCGAAGCCTCCGGGCCCGCCTGCACCATCGAAAGCAGCATGACCATATTGGTCATACTGCCGTCTCTTCTCAGGGTCACTCAAGACCGCATAAGCTTCGGAGGCCTCTTTAAATTTCTTCTCAGCCTCCACATCGCCGGGATTCATATCCGGATGATATTTCTTAGCCAGAACTCTGTATGCTTTTTTGATCGCTGCGTCGTCGGCATTCTTCTCTATGCCGAGCACCTCATAGTAATCTCGTTTCTGTTCTGCCATAAGACTAGACCTCTCTGTAATCTCCGTCTACCACATCATCTGCTGCACCGCCCTGTGCGCCTGCGTCAGCCGCGCCGCCCATGTTGCTCATATCCGGGCCGCCCTGCGCCTGCTGCATGTTCTCGTACATCTTCGTGAACAGCGCCTGTGCGGAATTTGTCAGTTTCTCTTTTGCCGCTTTCAATTCGTCGATCTGGCTGTCGTTCATCTCCTGATCTTTGGTCTTCTCCAGGATATCCTTGACTGCCTGCAGATCTGCCTCTACGTTTGTCTTATCGGAAGCGTCGATCTTATCGCCTACTTCACCCAGAGCCTTCTCTGTCTGGAAGACGAAGGAATCTGCTTCGTTCCTTGTGTCGATGGCCTCTTTCCGCTTCTTATCCTGTGCCTCATACTCAGCTGCTTCCTTGACAGCCTTATCGATTTCATCGTCGGACATGTTGGAGCCTGCCGTGATCGTGATATGCTGCTCTTTGCCTGTTCCCAGATCTTTGGCGGATACGTTCACGATACCGTTGGCATCAATGTCGAAAGTAACCTCGATCTGCGGCACACCGCGCATTGCCGGCGGGATACCGTCCAGTCTGAACTGGCCGAGGGACTTGTTGTCCTTCGCAAACTGTCTCTCACCCTGTACCACATTGATGTCAACCGCTGTCTGGTTGTCTGCCGCCGTGGAGAAGATCTGGCTCTTCTTGGTAGGGATGGTTGTATTTCTCTCGATCAGTCTGGTAGCTACGCCGCCCATGGTCTCGATAGACAGGGACAACGGCGTTACGTCCAGAAGCAGGATCTCGCCTGCACCCGCGTCGCCTGCCAGCTTACCGCCCTGGATGGAAGCGCCCAGCGCCACGCACTCGTCAGGGTTCAGGGATTTGCTGGGCTCTTTGCCTGTCAGCATTCTTACCTTCTCCTGTACCGCCGGAATACGTGTGGAACCGCCTACCAGCAGTACCTGGCCGATATCGGAATTGGTCAGGCCCGCATCCTTCATTGCGTTCTGTACCGGAATGGCTGTCTTTTCTACCAGATCATGTGTCAATTCGTCAAATTTCGCCCTTGTGAGGTTCATGTCAAAGTGCTTCGGACCCTCAGCCGTCGCTGTGATGAAGGGCAGGTTGATATTGGTCGTTGTCGCGGAAGAAAGCTCCTTCTTCGCCTTCTCAGCCGCTTCCTTCAGTCTCTGCAGCGCCATCTTGTCATTTGACAGATCCACGCCTTCCTGTGCCTTGAACTCGGATAACATCCAGTCGATCACCTTCTGGTCGAAATCGTCTCCGCCCAGACGGGTATCGCCGTTGGTGGAGAGCACTTCGATCACGCCGTCGCCGATCTCGATGATGGATACATCAAAAGTACCGCCGCCCAGGTCGTATACCATGATCTTCTGCTCTTTCTCATTGTCAAGGCCGTATGCAAGCGCTGCTGCCGTAGGCTCGTTGATGATACGCTTTACTTCCAGACCCGCGATCTTGCCGGCGTCCTTGGTTGCCTGTCTCTGCGCATCGTTGAAGTAGGCCGGAACGGTGATGACAGCTTCCGTCACCTTCTCACCCAGATAGTTCTCGGCGTCCGCTTTCAGTTTCTGCAGGATCATAGCAGAGATCTGCTGCGGAGAATATTTCTTATCGTCGATGGTACGGCCTCTGTCTGTACCCATATCTCTCTTGATGGATGCGATGGTCTTGTCGGCATTGGTAACCGCCTGACGCTTCGCCGGCTCACCTACAAGTCTCTCGCCTGTCTTTGTGAAAGCCACTACGGACGGTGTCGTCCTTGCTCCTTCTGTGTTGGCGATGACTGCCGGCTTACCGCCTTCCATAACCGCTACACAGCTGTTGGTTGTTCCCAAGTCAATTCCGATAATTTTACTCATAATTTCTTCCTCCTATTAAAGATGCCTTTCCTTACTTTTACATTGATTATCTATGATCATCTGAAAAGAGTAACCGCTTCTTTCAATCCGGCTTCTTTTCACAGACTATCCGATATGTTCTGTCGGTCAGCTCATGCTTCCGCGCTTCTTCCCGGCAGATTGCTTCCGGTACGGCGTACTAATTGACTACCGCCACCATGCTGTGCCGCACCACGCCGTCCCTGTAGGTATATCCTTTCTGCAGCTCCTGTGCGATCACGCCCGATTCGTACTCCTCGCTCTCCACCTGCATCACCGCATTGTGGAAATCCGGATTGAACTCTTCTCCCACAGCGGGAATCGGCTTCACTTCCATCTTCTCCAGCTCCGTCATCAGCTGCTTATAGATCATCTCCATGCCCTGTGCGAAGCCGTCTGCCTTCTGCTCTTCCGGCACCGAAGCCAGCCCTCTCTCGAAGTTATCTACCACCGGCAGGATCTTCTCGATCACACTCCTTGCACCGGTCTCGAACATCATCGTCTTCTCCTTCTCAGACCGCTTGCGGAAGTTATCGAATTCCGCCATCTGGCGTTTCACTCTGTCTTCCAGCTCCTCGATCTTCTCTCTCAGGGCGTCCTGTTTCTTATCGGCCTTCTCCCTTTTCTTCTTCTCTTTTCTGCTCTCTTTGGAAGGCTCCTCTGTGGCCTTCTCCTCTGTATCCGGTTCCTCTGCAGTCACATTGTCCGCAGCCGCCTCCCCGGTCTCCTTCGTCTCTTCCTCTGTCTCCGGAGTATTTTCATTGGTCAGATCTTCTTCCCTCAGGATATCTTTTTCTTCTGCCACGCCTCTCATTCCTTTCTTTCCATCTCTGTTATTCTATCGTTAACGACATTAGAAATTTCGCTTTCGCCATGACCGTATTGCTGATTCTCTGTCATTTCCTGTACAGATCGTCCAGCTGACTTTTTAACAGCTTCAGGTTCTTGACCACCTTCTCATAATCCATCCGCCTGGGCCCGATGATACCGATGGTACCCTTCATACCCGCATCCAGCTCATAAGTCGCAGTCACGATGCTGCAGTCCCGCATCCCCTGTACCGGTGTCTCATTACCGATATAAACCTGTATGCCGGTATTGTTCTCGTCCGCCAGATTATCCTGCACCAGTTCGCTCAAAAGCTGCTTCTCCTCGAAGGTGGTAATCAGCTCGCTGGCCCGTTCGTGATCCGCCAGCTCCGGATACTTAAAGAAATTCTTCGTGCCGCTGGTGTAGCCCACC
>VSOD01000126.1 GCA_009774655.1 Lachnospiraceae bacterium | reverse complement strand
GCAGAGGTGGATAAGAGACAGCGTTAAATCAGATCAACCTGAATCTGGAGCGGGGGAGGATCATCGGCCTGCTTGGGCCTAACGGAAGCGGTAAGACAACATTGATCAAGATCATGAACGGCCTGCTGGTACCGACGGCGGGGGAGGTGCTGATCGGCGGGATTTCGCCCGGTATAGAGACGAAATACAAGATTTCCTATCTGCCTGAGCGGACCTACCTGCATCCCGGTATGCGGGTGGAGGAGATGGTGCGGTATTTTCAGGACTTTTACCCGGATTTCCGGATGGACAGGGCATATGATATGCTGGCCAGGCTGCAGATCATGCCGGGGGAGCGGCTCAAGAATCTGTCCAAAGGGACGAAGGAGAAGGTGCAGCTTATCCTGGTGATGAGCAGGGATGCGGACCTTTATATTCTGGATGAGCCGATCGCGGGTGTGGATCCTGCTTCCAGAGATTTTATCCTGCATACGATCGTGCAGAATTACAGAAGAAATGCGACGATCCTGCTGTCCACGCATCTGATCGCCGATGTGGAGAATATTCTGGACGAGGTCGTGTTTATCAGATACGGAAGCATCATTCTTCATGCAGGAGCCGAGCAGATACGGCGCAATGAGGGAAAGAGCGTAGACCGGTTTTTCAGGGAGGTGTTCGCGTGTTAGGAAAATTGATGAAGTATGAGTGGCAGGCTACATGGAAGCTGCTTCTGCCTGCGAATCTGTTGATCGTTGTGATGACCTTCTTCGGATGCATGGCGGTGCGGTTGAATCTTGGCGATATAGACAATGACGGGATCATGTTCGGCGCCGTTATGATACTGGTGACCTATGTAGGCAGCATGTTTGTGGTGATGATCGGAACGGCGATCTTTCTGATCTATCGCTTCTACACATCTACCTACGGTGATCAGGGGTATCTGCTGCATACGCTGCCGGTGGATAAGCATCATATCATCATCGCCAAGGTGCTGGTGAGTTCTGGGTGGGTGCTGTTTTGCAGTTTTTTGATGTATGTGTCGGTGGTGGCTATTTTTATGGCGGAAGACGGGCTTATACCGGAAGTGATAGGCAGTGTGGGTACGGTCGTGGAAACGGCAGGCGCCGGCTCTTTTTTGACAGGCGTCATGGCGGTGCTGGCTTTTGTTGTCTCGATTGTTGCCGGGGTACTTAAGATGACGGCATGTGTTTCGCTGGGTCAGCTTTCGCCGAATCATAAGCTGCTTATGTCTTTTGCCTACTATTTCGGCATTTATTTCCTGCAGCAGACGCTGGGGTCTTTCTATTACGCCTTTTTGGGGCTGATCAACCGCAGACTGGATCAGTATTACTATGGGAAGACGTGGGAAGTCACGCTGATCTCCAGCCTGCTCTATACGGTGGTCTTCTATGCCGTGACATGGTATACGATGGATAAAAGGCTGAATCTGGACTGAGTCTTACGGAATCTTAAATATGCGAAGATGCAGAGCAGGTTTCTTGACATATCGGAGAAAGTTGCTATGATAATAAATGACAGAAAATAAAGATAGAAGAAAGCAGGGTGTTATTTGAGTATGACGAAGATAGATATTGTTTCCGGGTTTCTGGGCGCCGGCAAGACGACATTGATCAAGAAGCTGTTAAAAGAATCGCTGGCGGATACGAAGGTGGTGCTGATCGAGAACGAGTTCGGAGAGATCGGGATTGACGGCGGTTTTTTGAAGGAGGCCGGAATCGAGATCAAGGAGATGAACTCCGGCTGTATCTGCTGCTCTCTGGTGGGAGATTTCGGCACGTCTCTGCGGGAGGTGCTGGATACGTATACGCCGGACCGCATCCTGATCGAGCCGTCGGGCGTGGGCAAGCTGTCGGATGTGATGAAGGCGGTGCAGGATGCCATGGCGGACCGGGAGGTGGAGCTAAACAGCGCCGTTGCGGTGGTGGATGCATGTAAGTGCAGGATGTATATTAAGAACTTCGGGGAGTTCTTTGTCAATCAGATCGAGCATGCCGGGACCGTGATCTTAAGCCGGACGGATAAGTTGAATGAGGAGAAACTGGCTGCCTGCGTGGCGCTTGTCCGTGAGCATAATGCCAGAGCGACTATCATCACTACACCGTGGGATGCGCTGGAAGGCGATGCGATCCTGCAGACGATCGAGGGAGCAAAGGATCTGGAGGCGGAGTTGATGCAGGAAGTGCTTAAGAAGCACGAGCATGAGGCGCATCACCATGACCACGGGCCGGACTGTACCTGTGGCTGTCATGACCATCATGAGCATCACCATCACCATCATGATGAGCATAGTCATGACGAGGATGAGCACGAACATCATCACGATGAACATGGTCATGGTGAGCATGAACACCATCACGATGAACATGGTCATGGCGGACATGAACATGACCACCATCATGATGAGCACGGGCATCACCATCACCATGCGGACGAAGTTTTCACATCCTGGGGGATGGGGTCGCCTGCGGTTTACAGCCGGGAGGAGATCAGCCATATTCTGGCGGAGCTGGACAGGGATGAGGTGTATGGTATGGTTCTGCGGGCCAAAGGAATGGTGCCTGCGGAGGATGGCAGCTGGATCTATTTTGACTATGTACCGGAGGAAAGCAGTATCAGAAGCGGGAAGCCTGACGTGACCGGCAAATTCTGTGTGATCGGTTCCGGACTGCAGGAAGACAGGCTGGCGGCGCTTTTTTCCACAGACAGAAAATGAACCGAACCTGCCGCACGGCAGAGAATGAGCATAAATAACAGGAAAGGTGCGGACACAATATGAAACCGGTCTATATGATCAACGGTTTTCTGGAGAGCGGCAAGACCGAATTTATCACGTATACGCTGGCACAGCCGTATTTTCAGGTAAGAGGCAAGACGCTTCTTCTTCTCTGTGAAGAGGGCGAGAATGAATATGATGAGAAGCTTCTTAGGTTGAGCCGGACGGAACTGGAACTGATCGGGAGCGAAGCGGAATTTAACAGCGCCCGGCTGATTGAGCTGGAGAAGAAGCATAAACCGGAGCGCATCATCATCGAATACAACGGGATGTGGAATTATAAGGAGATGAAGCTGCCCTGGCACTGGAAGATCGAGCAGCAGGTCACGACGATAGACGCTTCCACGTTCCCTATGTATTTTACGAATATGAAATCGCTGTTGGCGGAGCAGATCCGCAAATCGGAGATGATCATCTTTAACCGCTGTGACGACGTACAGGATCTGAGCAGTTATAAGCGCAATGTGAAAGCGATCAATCCAAAGGCGGAGATCATATTTGAGGATGCCAACGGCGAGATCAATGAGATTATGGAGGAGGATCTTCCCTATGATCTGAAAGCAGATGTTATCCATTTGGATAACGACAGTTATGGAATTTGGTATCTGGATTCTCTCGATCATCTGGAGCGTTACGAGGGAAAGAAGGTATCATTTGTGGCCATGGTATTAAAGCCCGGAGAATTTCCGAAGGGCTATTTTGTGCCGGGCCGGATGGCGATGACCTGCTGCGCGGAGGATATGGCATTTCTCGGTTTTGCATGTGAATATGACAGGACAGACCAGCTAAAAGAAAAACAGTGGGTGAAAGTGACGGCTGAGGTCGCGAAGGAATATTTTGCGGATTATCAGGGCGAAGGGCCGGTACTCCATGCGGTAAGTGTGGAACAGGCGAAGGCGCCCAGGGAAGAGATCATCAGTTTTACGTAAGATATGTGTGCATTTGCTGCAGACAACAGAAATGTGAAAATAAGGCACATAAGAAGTCGTTATGTGTCTTTTTCTTTGATACAAAGTACGAAGGCGGTCTGGCGAGGCATGGACGGCAAACGGACAGGACCGGAAGACATTGGAGGGAGGAGAACATGGCGGACGAAAAGGAACTGCAGCAGTTGAAAAAGAGGCTGTTGGAGCTGGCAGGACGCTCTTATGAGCACGGGATCTATACGTTTACGCCTTTTCTTGGCCTGTCGGAGCAGCAGGCGTTCTATGAGATACAGCGGGATCTGGCCTATGCCGGAACCGGGATGGAAGGAGGCAGTCCGCTGTGCGAACGGAAGATGATACGGTTTGGAGCGGCGGAGAATCTGGGCTATGAGGAGCCTTATCCGATCGCATGTCTTAAGGTGGAGCCGGTCATGCCTAAGTTTGCGGAGCAGCTGACCCATCGCGATTTCCTGGGTGCGATCATGAATCTGGGAATCGAGCGGAGCACGGTAGGAGATATATTCGTGCGGGAAAAGGAGGCCGTCGTGTTTTGTCAGGACAGTATGGCGCCTTATCTTACCAGACAACTGACACAGGTACGGCATACCCAGGTAAAATGTGCCGTGACGGAGGCGGCGATGGAGCTTAAGGCGCCGCAGACAGAACAGCTTACCCTGTCTGTTTCTTCCGCCCGCATTGATGCAGTGGTGTCCAGGCTTTATAATCTGGCGAGAAGCCAGAGTGCGGAGCTGTTCCGGGCAGGGCGGATCTATGTGAATGGCAGGATGGCGGAGAATAACAGCTATGCCCTGAAAGAAGGGGACAATGTTACGGTGAGAGGTTTCGGCAGATTTCTCTACACCGGAGAACAGGGCGAAACACGAAAGGGCAGAGTCCGGGCCGGTGTGGAAGTGTATCGGTAAGGGCGGAGGACAGGAAAGGGATATTAAAATAATATGATTCATTATAATGTAGTGCAATGGTTGTTTTTCTTCTATTTATATTGTTTCCTGGGCTGGTGCTTCGAATCAACTTACGTGTCTGTCAAATCAAAGAAGCTGGTCAACAGAGGATTTATGGGAGGGCCTTTTCTGCCCCTGTACGGAAGCGGCGCTATTATGATGCTTGTCGTATCCGCACCTTTTCGGGATAATCTGCTTCTCACGTATCTGGCCGGTGTGGCCGGCGCCACTGCACTGGAATATATAACAGGTGTTACTATGGAAGCGCTTTTTAAAGTCAGGTACTGGGATTATTCGGATCAGCGTTTTAATTACAAAGGTCATATCTGCTTGAGCTCTTCGGTTGCGTGGGGGTTTCTTACAATTTTGATGACCAGGGTGATCCACAGGCCGATAGAACAGCTTGTGCTGGCGATTCCGAGCCTTGCGCTGCTTTGCCTGACTGCTGTGCTGACTATTTATATCGCAGTTGACTTTACGCTTGCGTTTAAAGCGGCTTTGGAACTGCGGGATATTCTTGCCAGAATGCAGCGGATCAAGGACGAGGTGGAGCGCCTGCAGCGGCGTCTGGATGTGATCATTGCCTTTAACAATGCGGAGAAGGAGCAGAAGCGTCTGGAGAACGAGATGAGCCTGTCAGAGCTGAGCCAGAGCGTGCGGCAGCGGTTTGCCAGTCTGAAAGAGAATATCCAGAACATGCCTTCGGCATATGGGGAAGGCATCAGAGAGGAGATCGCGGAACTGCGCGGCAGATTCAGCAATTATGTGGAAGTGCAGAAGGGCTACAAAGAGATGCTTGGCTTCTATAAGCGGGCTTTGATCCGCAACAATCCGACCATGGTCTCCGGCAAGTTCAAAAATGTGCTGGAGGAACTGAAACGGATCGCGAGCGGGGAACAGCGGGACGACGAGGAATAAGTCATCTGTCCCGGCTCGCCTCATTTTGCCGACTGTTCCTGACTGTACTGGAAATTTCAGCCAGGATTCTTCCACATTCCCGCCCAAAGTCATGGCGTTGCCATGTACTTGACGGAGCTGTTTCTGCTCATTCTGTCAATACTCATCTCGGTTGTATAAATTCTATCATTATTATCAAGTAATATCTTTTTATATTCCGTTTTTCTTTTCATCGACTTCATATTTGTAGTAATTATTTAATCATACCGCTATGAATAAATTTCCCCGCCGCAAGCAGCGGGGAATTAACCCCTCTTTTTTATTAAATCGTCTTGCACAAAACGATTTTTACTGATCGGCTGTGACATTATAGTAAACGACATTAGAAATTTCGTTTGCTATAGTTTAATGCTGTCCTCAAGACTAATACGGTACTTTTTTCTTATACTTTAAAAATTGCAAAAGGAAACAAAAAGAAAATAAAAATAAATAAAAATAATTAAATATATTTACTTTTACTTTTCTTTATGCTATATTAGTGAATAGGAAAACTGAAAAGTCAGGATTATAAAATAAAAACAAAGGAGGAGAGATGAAAGAAATTCAGACGGTATTGGAGGATTATATGCTTACTCCTGCACCCAGTGGCTATGAGAAAGAGATGGCATATAAACTGAAACGAGATTTGCAGGAATATTGTGAGGAGGTGAGATTAGACAAAATCGGAAATTGCATAGCAAAAATTTCGGGGCACGGAAATAATAAGAAAAGACTGATGATATTTGGGCATATGGATTCGCTGGGGTTTGTTGTGCGTAAAATCGAAAAAGACGGGTTTATTCAGATGGACCGGTTGGGTGGTGTCCCGGAGAAAGTGCTTCCCGGCCTGGAGGTCAGCATTCGGACAGAAGACGGAGACTGGATCATGGGGGTGATCGGAAACAAATCCCATCATGCCAGTACTGCGGAGGAAAAATGCAAGGTGGATCCGGTAACCTCTCTGCTTGTGGACATCGGTGCAGAAAGCGAAAGTCAGGTAAACGAGATGGGGATTTATATTGGCTGCCCGGCAATTTATGCACCCAGATTCATAAAGCTTGCCGGTACGCGTATTACCGGTACGGCAGTTGATAACCGTGGTGCCTGTGCTTGTCTGGTGGAAATAGCAAAATGTTTAAAACGGGAAAAACTTGCCTGTGATGTCTTTCTGGTAGGGACTGTGTGGGAGGAGTTTAATTTACGAGGAGCCATGATAGCAGCGCGGACAATTCGACCGGATATGGCAGTGTCTCTTGATGTTACACTTGCGGGTGATACGCATGACCTGAGCACAAAGTATTCCGACTGTCTCGGAAAAGGCGGTTGTGTGGGTTTTTATAGTTTTCATGGGAGGGGAACTCTCAATGGGACTCTTGCAAATGAGCCTTTGTTGCGGTTGGCAAAACAGGCGGCGAAAGAGGAAAAAATTCCATTTCAGCGATTTGCAGGCCTGGGGATTTTGACGGATGCTGCATATTTACAGTTGGAAGGAGACGGAGTTGCGTGCATCGAGATGGGATTTCCTGCCAGATATACGCATACACCGGTGGAGGTATGCGATTATCGTGATCTGGAAAACCTGGCGAAGTTGTGCTGCGCGATGGCTGAGCGGATTACTCCGGAATTTCAGACAGACAGGTATTAAAAGTGACTTTGAGAACGTTATGGGGAAATAGGTTAATGCCAGATTTTGGCAGGAAAGGGGTATTTATGAAATGTAGGAAAATCATATCATTGTCAATGGGGATTATAGTTTTGGCGGGGTTACTGGCCGGATGTGCAGGAGATACGGAAAAAGCGGCAGACACAAATAAAGCAGAAATACCATCCGCGGCATCGGCGGAGACAGAAACCAGTCAGGCACCGGAAAACGAGAACGGCGGTTATGTGATTGCAAATGCACCCAAATGTATTGGTATTTCCTGGTGGGATCGCATGGACGAAGGAAATAAGAAATTTATGGAAACGACTGGTAATGAAGTATATCAGACAGGACCGGCAGGTGCGGGTGACGCGGCGGTTCAGGTATCCAGTATTGAAGACGCTATTGCAACGAAGGTCGATGCCATCACAATAATCCCGTACGATCCCGATTCGGTGGAAACAACGCTTGCCAAGGCCAGAGAGCAGGGAACAGTAGTCATAAGCCATGAGGCAGAGAATTTGAAGAATGTGGATTATGACATAGAAGCGTTTGTGAATAAAGAGTACGGCGCTCATCTGATGGACATTCTTGCAGAAGAAATGGGAGAAGAGGGAGAATATTGCATTATGGTAGGGGCATTGACCATGGCTTCTCATCAGCAGTGGACGGAGGGAGCTGTTGAGCGTCAGAAAGAAGCTTATCCGAATATGAATCTTGTTACAGATCCGGTAGAAGGACCTACAACCGATGCGGCATATGCCGCAGCCAAGGAAGTGATCGCAAAGTACCCTGCAGTAAAAGGATTTATAGGATGGGATATGGTAGATCCTCCGGGGATCGCAATGGCAGTTGAAGAGGCTAATAAAGCAGGAGAAATTGCAGTGACTGGCACATGTCTTGTATCTGCATGCGCTGATTACATTACAAATGGAACCATTAAAACGATCAGCTTCTGGGATCCGTCAGACGCAGGGCAGGCAATGTGTTCTCTTGCTGTCAAGGTACTGGACGGAGAAGAAATCAAAGACGGTATGGATCTTGGCGTGCCGGGATTTGAAAAATGCACGGTAAAAGAAAATATTGTATATGGTACTGCATGGATTGATGTGACCAGGGAAAACATGGAGGAGTATAATTTTTAAAGGATAAGAAAGAGGACCAAAGGTATGGAAAGAAAAAATATAGTAGAAGTAAAGGATATGAAAAAAACATTCTTTGGTACGCTGGCTCTTGATAATATGGATTTTTGTATTGGAGAAGGTGAGATCCGTTGTCTGGCAGGTGAAAACGGATGTGGTAAATCCACGATGATAAAAATGATTTCCGGATTTTATCGATTTGACAGCGGTACGCTGCGGATTAATGGAAAAGAGTATTCCATGATCACCCCGGCAGAATCAATCCGGGAAGGTATACAGGTGATTTATCAGGATTTTTCATTATTTCCAAATATGACTATAGCTGAGAACATTATGATGTATGAAACAGTCAGCAGCCGTAAATGGATTGTAAATAATAAAAAAACAGCAAAAAGGGCGAAAGAGGTGTTGGCATATATACAGTTTGAAGTTGATCCAGACAAGTATGTATCAGAACTCAGCGTAGCCGAAAAACAGATGGTAGCAATCTGCAGGGCGATTGTTCAGGATGCAAAACTTTTGATTATGGACGAGCCTACTACGGCACTGACAAATAAGGAAGTAGAAAAGTTGTTTGATGTAATCCGCCGTTTGAAGAATAACCGCGTTGCGGTCTTGTTTGTCAGTCATAAGATGGATGAGGTTCTGGAAATATGCGACAGTGTTACCATTATGCGGAACGGGCGGAATGTATTTGATGTACCGGCAGGAGAGCTCCTGCCGGGCAAAGATGAACTGATTTATCATATGACCGGAAAACAGATTGCGCGGGACGAATATCTGTTTGAACCCAAAGATAATACGGTTCCGCTTTTGGAGGTTCGGGGATATACACGGAAAGCCTGCTTTGAAGATATCAATTTTAAACTTTATCCGGGAGAGATTCTTGGGATTACAGGTCTTCTTGGATGTGGGAGAGGAGAGCTGGCAGAATCTTTATTTGGGATTGAGCCTGCGGAGGAAGGTACTGTCCTGGTTGAAGGAACTGAGATTGGGATTATTCGATCGATTCAGGAAGCGATTTCCCAAAAAATTGCATATGTGCCGGAAGATCGTCTGAGTGAAGGGCTTCATCTGGATCGTTCCATTGCAGATAACAGTATTTCAAGAATCATCAGTAATTATACGGATGGATTGGGCATCCTGAAAAAAAAGGAACTTGAACAAAAAAGAATAGAGGGATTTGATATCATTTCGGTAGCGGGAGTACATCCCGAAAAACCGGTAAAATCACTGTCCGGAGGAAATCAGCAGAAGGTAGTCTTGATCAAATGGCTTCTGTCAAATCCGAAAATATTAATCCTGAACTGTCCTACAGTTGGTGTAGATGATGTCT
>VSOD01000125.1 GCA_009774655.1 Lachnospiraceae bacterium | reverse complement strand
ATCCAGATCGTAAGCGTGCATGGGCTGTCCGTACTCTTCCATCACGTAGTTGGTAATATCCACCAGATTGTTGATGGGGCGGATTCCGCTGGCCGCCAGACGGCGCTGCATCCACTTCGGTGACGGCCCGATCTGAATATTGGTGCACACCCTTGCACAGTAGCGGGGACACAGCTTTCTGTCTTCCACTTCCACGGAAATATAATCTTCAACATTCCCGCCGTTACCCGTCACCGTCACCTGCGGTGCATAGAAAGGCTTACGGAATGTAGCTGCCGCTTCTCTCGCAATACCGATCACACTGTAGCAGTCCACCCGATTGGAAGTCACCTCGTACTCAAATACGGTGTCATGCAGCCCCAGCGCCTCCACGGCATCGGAACCAACCTCTGCATCGTCGTCAAAAATATAGATACCGAACTCCGGAGCCTCCGGATACATGTTCCTGTCCGATCCCAGTTCTTCGATGGAACACATCATGCCGTTGGACGGCACCCCCCGCAGCCTGCCGGCTTTGATCGTGATTCCTTCTTCCGGAAGCGGGCCGCCGTCATGGCCGCCTGCCACCCTACCGCCGTCAAGCACCACCGGCACCTTGTCCCCTTCTTTAACATTCGGTGCACCAGTAACGATCTGGATCACCTCTGAACCGATGTCGACCTGACAGACGATCAGTTTGTCCGCGTCGGGATGGCGTTCGATCTTCTCGATGCGTCCCACCACTATTTTCTCCAGATTCTTATCCCTCCTGCTGTATCCTTCCACCTTCGTGCCGGATAAAGTCATCGCATCCATATATTCCTGGTCTTCACACGTCAGATCGGGCACATACGCTTTGATCCATGATAATGCTGTATTCATATTCTCCTCCATTCTACCACAAACAGTCTATTTTCTGCACGGATTATCATTAAAACTGCTTCAAAAACCGGATATCATTCTCATACAGCAGTCTCATATCGTCTATCTCGTATTTCAAAAGTGCTATACGCTCCAGTCCCACGCCGAACGCAAATCCCGAATATTTCTCCGGGTCGATGCCGCTCATCTCCAGCACATGCGGGTGTACCATGCCGCAGCCCAGAATCTCGATCCATCCCTCGCCCTTGCAGAAACGGCATCCTTTGCCGCCGCATTTAAAGCAGCTCACGTCCATCTCCGCACTCGGCTCTGTGAACGGGAAATGATGCGGTCTGAATTTGACCTTCGTCTCTTCCCCGAACAGCTCTCTGGCAAATTCCGCCAGCGTCCCTTTCAGATCCGCCAGCGTGATATTCCTGTCGATCACCAGACCTTCGATCTGGTGGAAAGACGGGGAGTGCGTAGCGTCCACTTCGTCGGAACGGAATACACGGCCGGGCGCGATCATGCGGATCGGCAGATGCCCCTTCTCCATCTCATGTACCTGTGTGGAAGAAGTCTGGGTACGCAGCAGGATATCCCCCGTGATGTAAAACGTATCCTGTTCGTCCTTCGCCGGATGGTCCGCCGGAATGTTAAGCGCCTCGAAGTTGTAATAGTCCTTCTCCACTTCCGGCCCTTCCACTACCTCATAGCCCATACCGATAAAGATCCGCTCCACTTCCTCCAGCGCAATGGTGCTGGGATGACGGTGTCCTACGTTGTTCTTCCGGGCAGGCAGTGTGACGTCGATGACTTCCT
Source organism: Lachnospiraceae bacterium (assembly GCA_009774655.1). Classification (GTDB taxonomy): domain Bacteria; phylum Bacillota; class Clostridia; order Lachnospirales; family Lachnospiraceae; genus UBA3282. The sequence goes on along the minus strand of VSOD01000125.1, from coordinate 8,106 downwards.
GCTTCATCTTCGCTTCCCTGACCGCCTTCTCCATCTTACGGACAGTCTCCTCCAAAACCCGCTCGATCTCTTCCCGCGTCTCATTGACCAGCTGCCCGACTTTGGGACGTTCTTCCGCCGCCACATCCTTCATGCCCTTCAGCACAGCCGTCAGCTCGCCCTTTTTCCCCAAATAATTGACTCTTACTTCATTCAGCTTATCCAGCGCGTCGCTGGATGCGATCTGGCGCAGCGCTTCCGCCTTGATCTGTTCCAATTTCTCTTTCATCATCATTCTCCTTTTCCTCTCTCGCTGCCTGTGGGCCTCCTGTCTCTTTCCAATGATATATAGTAAACGACATAACAACTTTCTGTTCCCGGCTCTTGCAGGAGCCATATACGTAAGCTCCTGCAAGACCGAAAACGAAATTTCTAATGTCGTTAACTATAAAAAATCCCACGTGCAACATGATCACACATGGGACGAATCTTCTCCGCGGTACCACCCAGTTTCCCGTCCTCACCGCATGATATACACATCAATTCATGCCGGGGGGGACAGACCCTTCATTCGGCGTAACGTGCCTGACGGCCCGGACTACTGCATTCACCCGGACAGCTCCGGTGGGAAATTCAATACATTATCTGAACCGAAGGGGGCTTACAGCCGATGGCTCCCTCTCTCTGACGGAAAATAACGTTCTACTGACACCTTCACAGCCTTTGTTGATAACAAATCTATTGACATTTTAGTGACTTTTCGCCGACTTGTCAAGCCATCCGAACAGAAATTTGTAGACCGGCCCGAAATACCGGTTGATATGGGCGCCGATCAGCAGGATATACATGAGCAGATAAAACCACAGCATCATAATGACTACAGTAGTCAATCCTCCATAAGTGCCGAACCCGTTAAAATGATCCACATATACGGAAAACGCATAGGAAGCCGCGCCCCACATGACCGCCGAGAATGCCGCGCCCGGGATCTGCGCCTTAAACCGCAGCTTATTGTTGGGCACAAAAGCATAGATCATGGCAAAGATCAGCGTCAGCACCGCCCAGGAAAAAAGGAATCGGAAGCGCATCGCCAGCTGCACCAAAATATGTAACGGCGGGATGTCCGCCAGAAGCAGATTCACGATCACATTGCCGAATACCATCACGATCAGCGCCAGCACCGTCGCGACAAGCATAATCACCGTATAAAAGCAGGCGATAAAACGCAGCACGAAATAATTCCGTCTCTCTTCAAAATCGTTCACCGCATTCAGTCCCCGGATCAGCGCCAGCATCGCTTTAGACGCCGACCAGAGCGTGACGATGGCGAAGATCGTGATCGTATCCGCCGTCCGCGCATACACATCGGATATCACACTGACCACCAGCCCGTTCATGGCATCCGGCATGAACTTTGTGATAGCGCTTATCAGGTTGCTCGCCGTCAGCCTCGTATACGGCAGGATCGCACACAGCGACATCAGCAGCGGGATCATGGACAGAAAAAGGAAGAAAGAGGTGCTCGCCGCAAAGGCGCTGATATTCTTTCTCGTCATCTGCCAGTTGAAATCCCGCATGATATAGTAAAGCCTGTATATTGTCTTCATAGGTCACTCCCGTTCCCGATCTTCTCCAGTTCGCATCCCGGGAAAAAAACCGCCAGTATCCTGTCAAAAGAGACCCCTTCCTCGCCAAGCTGTCTGGCGCCGTTCTGCGACATGCCGACGCCGTGCCCGTAGCCGCCGCCGGTCAACGTATATCCTACCACATTCCCTTCTTTTTTTCCAGTTTCAATGACAAAAAAACCGCTGGGAAGCAGGGATCCGGACGCAAACGTGCTGCCGTCCTGCAATATTGTCTTCGTCTCCCTGTCACACAGGACATAACGGATATTGTATTCCGCAAGGATCTTATAAGTGCCTGAATCCGCCTCGATGAGCAGTTCCTGTGCGACACCGCCGGCGCCCCTTTTTATAATGGAAAGTTCTCTGATCCTGCCCAGCTTCTCAACAGGCTGCGACACATAGTAGTCCCCTTTTGTCCTGGTCAGTACCGAAGCAGGGCTTACCGCATATCGTTCCTGTATCCGCGACAACACGGCCTCTGCGTCCAGCTCTTCCACCGTATAAGTCCAGCGATACCACGGCTCCTCTTTCTCCAGATCCTTCTCCCCCGTCGAAGTGATAAACCGGTAGAAATTTTCCTCCTCCCGCAATGCTTCCGGCGTCTCCGGAGCCTCGTCTTCCGGCCACTGCAGCCGCACCGCCTGCAGATAAGAAAGCTCCTGCGTGTCGCCGGCGTGCCAGATGGCGGTATCCGTGCCTACGCCGCAGGAAGTGGAATAATAGTAATTCTGGGCCGGCTCCCCTTCATGAGTGAGCAATATGCCGGACGTCTCCTTGACTGCCGTGGTGGAAGCCGCGTTCTCACCGACATTATGATAGACCTGATATCCGGTCGTATCGTCCAGATGCGCTCCCATCTCCGGCAGCCCTGCATGTAATATGTAACGGTATGCATAAGTTCTGGCACATACCGCCTGGGATTTCAACGCCTCCAGCGGATAGCCCGCCGGCATCTCGCTGGGCACGACCGCATACAGATATTCCTCCAGCGGCAGTTCGTTGATCACGGCCATTCCTTCCCTGGTGCGATAGCATTCTATCGTGCCCCGGTAAGCGCCGCCGCCCTTCGTCTGCCCTTCCATGCGCAGCATTATCTTATCCGTCAGGGCCGCGCAGCTGTATGTCCTTCGCTCTCCGATCTCCATTTCCCCGGCTTTTACATGGATCATTTCCCCGTCCACCTCCAGCTCCACCTCATCATGGTAACTGCTGTTGTTCGCCGTATTTTTCAAAAGTACCCGGATCCTGTCGGCCGCCTCCTCTTCGGAGATCAGCCCTGCACAGACCTTCCCTTTCTCTATCACAAAATCCGTATCTGCATAACCGATCCGCAGATCGGATCTCACCTTCGATTCCAGACTTCCGTAGAGTTTATACACCTCCATGCCTTCCGCGATCCCGTAGACGCCGCAGCCTTCTATCTCCAGTTCGTCTTCCGTCATGCGCAGCAGCCTGCCATGCACCTTCTCATTCTTCTCCCGCGCCTTCACGACACTGCCGTCCCTGAATGTCAGGTCCGCAACCCGCTCCCGCTCCACCGGGCTGTCGGTCATCGCCGTAAATTCCGTCTGGTGGTAGAAACACGCCAGTTCGCCGCCTGTGGACTCCATGATCCACACATTCTGCAGCTCATAATCTTCCGGAAGCACCTCTGTCACCGTCAGCAGGTCGCTGCCCTTTACATACACATTCATCTGCCGCAGGACATGTTCTGCGAAAGCCGGAGAATGATACCGGTACGCCGCCTTTCCGCCGCCGCTCTCCGTATAGGCCTCCCCCGTCTTTTCATCTACCCTGAGCAGAAAAACGGTCGTCTCCCAGATGGAAGATTCCCTGTCCAGATACGCCAGCATCAACCGGTATGCCGTATACCAGTCTTCTTTCAAAAGCGGATGATCCGCCTCGTAGCGGTCCCCGTAATCGGGCAGTCCCATCTCTTCCGTGCCGACAAGGGACACGATCTCCATATATTGTCCGTAGGACAGGTATGCTCCCTCTGCGGCCTTCTCCCGGAGAAAAGAAAGATCAATATCCGCTCCCTCCAGCGCCTCCAGCAGGATGACGGCATCCTCCGCCGTGATCTGCTCCCCCTCCGGCGCTTCTTTGACCGCTGTTTTTCTGCCGAGCCAGACACAGACCAGAAACAGCAGACCGAAAAAGATCAAGGCCAGCTTGGCAAGCATCTTTGCATCATATTTTACTTCCATTCCGATAATCCATCCCCGCCTTTCCAGATACAGCAAAAGCAGCCGCATAAAGCGACTGCCTTTTCTTCTGTGTCCCCCAAAATGCCGAATCCTGTATTTTGACTCCTAGCAAAGCTAGGTGGGTAACCGCAACCATACTTCTGCCTTCCACTGCATAAGGCCTAAAGCCGGAGGCCTGACATCTATATGGCAATATAAGAATCCCGTTTAAAGTATCTGTAGGTTCAAAATAACAAGATATTCTCGCACATCTCAGGTTATATTTATTATATCCGAGATAGCGACATATTACAACCGGATTTTATCGTTTTTTACTCTCTTTTTTCATCTGTCCGTTTTTTGTTCCGTTAAACTTCTCAGAAAGGGATGTATGCAAAGCATACACCCCTTCCGATTATAGATCATATTATATAAATCATTCTAATCACAAAGATTAGTTGAGAGCGTCAACCAGCTTCTTCAGCGCTGCCAGTGCCTCATCCGGAAGCTTGTCATAGCCTTCCTTCTTCGTAGCGAAATCTTCAACAGCTTTCACACGGGTCTCCATAGCGCTCTTGAGCTGTGCCTTATAATCAGCATCGCCAAGGTCAGCGTTGAAGTTCTTGAAGCCTTCTGTCTGGCCATCCCATGTATTCATGATCTCGATGTCCTCGAAAGGTCCCCACTGTGTGAACTGTGCTTTGCCTTCTACGATCGTCTCCAGGATGCCAAGGGTATCAGCAGGTTTAACCTTCTCACCCATGAAATCGCCTGTGTTAACGATGTAGCATGCAACGTTCTTCTCTTCTACCAGTTTCTTGAACTTATCGTAGTCGTTAACCAGCGGATAGGTTCTGAACGGATTAGCATAAGGCACGATACGGATCGCATTCAGGTCTGTACCTGCTGCAACACGCTCTGCGGTAGAAGTCTTGGTTGCAAGCGTAGCGCCCATAACGGATGCAAGAGCCGCACCTTTCAGCTTCACTACCGGCGGGATCGTAGGATCCTTCATGATCCAGAAGATCGCATTAACCGGTGCATCGATCTTATCTACACGGTTAGGAGACCATAATTTGGACTTGATCGCACGGCCGTTACCGTTTCTGATATCCTCTGTCACGAGCTGGATCCTGCCCTCGCTGTCCATGGTGCAGGAGCAGTTCTGAGCAGATAACAGATACTCATTGTCAGGACATCCTGTCGGATAGTCTGCTGTCTTGTCGAAGTAAGTAGGCTCAAGCGCTACGGATGCACAGGTATCTGTGTTGATGATGAAAGCGTCATCATGAAGAACCTTGATCTCGTACTTGCCGCCGTGCTTCGCATGTGTCAGAGTGGACTTACCGGAACCTGACAGACCATATACGGATGCAACGAACTTGGAACCGTCTTTCAGCAGATACTCTTTCTGTCCGCCGTGGCAGGATGCATAACCGTTTCTGTTTGCAAGTGCCCATGCCATGGTCAGTGTACCCTTCTTGTGCTCACCGAAATATTTCATGCCAAGGATTGCTGCGCAGTTCTCGTTGGTATCGAAGTAGCACAGTGTCAGCGGATCGCTTAAGCAGCTGTAGTCTACGTCGGGTGCCTCGTGAGGAGCCCACTGGGGATCGGAGAAGATATAGATATCAGGCTCATTGCCGTCGCCTACGGGTTTGGATTTCTTGTACATCTTAACATATTCGTCAGACATATACTGGAAATTGATCATCCAGTTGTAAAGCAGGTTCTCTTCTCCTTCCGGAATCAGGAGATGTGCCTTGGCCATGAACTCAGGATCCAGACCAACGAAACACTCTGCGTGATACATTGTCTTCCAGCGCGTCTCATAGATCGCGTCCATAACAACCTTGTCAAGCTTGCCTGCGTCTACGCCGGGCTCACCTTTGATACGACGTGCAGCTGCGTAACGGCCTGTAACCGCACCGTCATTGAACAGCAGAACCTTCGCGTCAGCCGGAAGACCAAAAGTCTCACCGTCCTTGACCGGCATGTCTGTTACAACCGTACCGGGGGAATTCTTTGCCAGTTCATAAGCTTCTCTCAATGTGTTAACCTTGACTACGTTGTTTCCGTAGAAAGCTGCCTCGATAATGGAACGGGTCTTGGAAAAACCAACCTTGCCGGCACCGATCTCGGAAACGGGATAATACGCTTTTGTTGCCATATTATATTCTCCTCCTTAAAAATTGTATTATAGAACGGAAGACATTTCATCTCCCGTCGCTCTCTTACTATGTACAGGTTCCCCGTACACCGCTCTAATTATCTCAAAACCACTCTTAAAAGTCAATATTGAAATCCATTAACAGTCCATTTTGGTTAAAAATGAATAGCGAAATTGTGAAGAAATGTTAAATTTTTGTTAACTTAACGTTTTTTCTTGTGCCCCACTTTTTCTTCATGCTATTATAGAATAGATGTGAAATAATATTTATGAAAGGAGGTACACATCATGGATCATAATGTTTTTTCTGAAATTACCCCCGAAATTGTTCGACTTGCAGGTATGAGTGAGCAAGCCGGTATTATAGATACCGATTTATTTACGAAATACGATGTAAAGCGTGGTCTGCGTGACTTGAACGGTAAGGGCGTCCTTGCCGGCCTGACCAATATCTCCGACGTGCGCGCCAGTAAGGTCGTGGACGGTGTACAGGTCCCGACACACGGCCGTCTCTTCTACCGCGGCTACGACGTTAAGGATCTGGTCGATGGTTTTGCAGGCGAGAACCGCTTCGGCTTTGAGGAAGTGACTTATCTGCTTTTGTTCGATAAGCTGCCGGACCGGGACGAACTGGCGCAGTTTACAAGACTGCTGTCCGGTTACCGGTCACTTCCCACCAGCTTTGTACGCGATATCATCATGAAGGCGCCCAGCAACGACATGATGAACACGCTTGCCAGAAGCGTCCTCACACTCTACTCCTACGACGACAGGGCGGACGACACGTCCCTGCCTAACGTGCTCAGACAGTGTCTGCAGCTGATCTCCCTTTTCCCGATGCTGTCGATCTACGGCTATCAGGCATACAGTCACTACCATAACGGAGAGAGCCTGTACATACACCAGCCCCAGTCCGAATTGTCCACCGCGGAGAATATTCTGCACATTCTGCGCCCGGACAGCAGCTATACGCCGCTGGAGGCGAAGATCCTGGATATCGCCCTGATCCTGCACATGGAGCACGGCGGCGGTAACAACTCCAGCTTTACCACCCATGTAGTAACCTCTTCGCTGACGGACACCTACTCCGTTATCGCCGCGGCGATCGGCTCCCTCAAAGGGCCAAGACACGGCGGCGCCAACATCAAGGTGGTACAGATGTTCGCCGAGATGAAGCGTATGATATCCGACTGGACCAACGAAGGCCAGGTTGCCGATTATCTTCTGAAGCTGCTGCACAAGGATGCCTTCGACCATGCGGGCCTGATCTACGGTGTGGGACACGCAGTATACTCGAAGTCGGATCCCCGTGCCGTCATCTTCAAGTCCTTCGTGGAGAAACTTTCCGAGGAGAAGGGCCTGCACGACGAGTTCGCACTCTACTCTCTGGTAGAACGCCTTGCACCCGAGATCATTGCCAAAGAACGTCCGATCTACAAGGGCGTCAGCGTCAATGTGGACTTCTATTCCGGATTCGTATATGATATGCTCAATCTTCCGATCGAACTCTACACACCGATCTTCGCCATCGCCAGGATCGTCGGCTGGAGCGCGCACCGCATGGAAGAGCTCGCCAACAACGGCAAGATCATCAGACCGGCCTATAAGACCGTCTGCACCGACAGAGATTATATCAAGATCGACAAAAGAGATGCCTGAGCGGCATCTCTTTTATTTCTTCCTGTTATTCTTCTCCTGCGTCTTGATAAACCGCTTCTGTCCCTGCAGATAACCAGCCGTATAGATGGCGATCGCTGCTAGGATAATACCGATCCCGATCCAGGTAAGAACCGCGGAACCGATATAGTAATCGTTCACCAGATGAACACCGCTGGCGATCACGATCATCACCCCGGCCGTAAGGATCCGCTTACACATATATTCGATAAACCCGCGTTTATCCTTGATGCTGCTCTCGCTCACATCTTTTGCAAGCATCACATTGCCCGCAATATTCCCGTTCTTTTTCGACATGACCGCTGTATAGATCAGATAAACCCCGCTTGCAAAGAACAGAATATCTATCATCCCGCCCGCACCAGATCCCATACTCTTTACGCCTCCCTTTTCCAGACTGCCTCAATCCTGTTAAGCAGCATCTGCGGATCGAAAGGCTTGCGGATCAGGCTGTCTCTTAAACACAACT
>VSOD01000124.1 GCA_009774655.1 Lachnospiraceae bacterium | reverse complement strand
GATTGTTATTCGCAATTCAATTATACCATCAAGTGCAGGTTTGTGCCTTTTTTATGGACTAAAGTATTGATTTTTCACACTTCAGCACACCAATCGGTGTGGGAAGTTTGAGTGAGATATTATTGAAATGAACAGGAATTGTTTGGATTTTCTTTCGAAATGGCAATGAGAGCATGGAGATTTTTTGTTTTGTGTTAGGAAATGGAGATGTCCGTTATAATGAAACCATCAAGGAATTTTATGAAAGGCTATACATATCAACAGCATGTATTCGCAATGTTTTTGGCATTGATGGACACTGAACGACAAATTTCAAAATAGAGGTTGAATCTCTGGATACTAAAAATTTTGATGATATGTATATGGAAACGGTTGGAGAGAATAAATCTTCATATAGGGTTCAGATTAAGAATTATCCTGATACGTTAATTGGCGACATTAAAATTGAAAATAGTAAAGTCGTTATTAAGAACAATGTCAACGAGTATGACAGTCCTGATACTAATGTTCTTGTAGTCAATACTGATAAGATAGTGATAGATGATAAGTTTATGGGATTATTTTGTACAAGAATCAATGATATTGTAATTATACCCTTGACTGTTGATACAATTATGGATTTAATGGATGCAATGTTTGAAAAGCCAGAACGGGAAATTCAGATTTACCATCTTGCAGAAGTTAAAACAGAAAAAGCAATTTTTCATGTGACTATTGATGAACTGCCGGAATTAATACAGCTTTCTTCTGATTTGGATAATCATACAGTCCTTTTGAGAAGTGTGCCAGATGAATTAAAAAAGGTATTACATATATCGAGGGAAAACCTGGAGTTGGCAAAAGCCATTATGTAACAGAGATGTGCAATAAATTTCCAGAAGCAATTGTTTATAGGTTTTGTGTTGATTCGCAAGACATAAATTGTAAATTACGATTGCAGTACAACACTTTTATTAAAGAATTACCGCGACATTATTAATGCAATGTATTCAAGGTATAAAGATTTTGTTTTAGATGGGATAGAATATTACGGCTATACCATAATATCTCCTGATACGGATATTATTCCGTTGTTAAAGGAAAGAGACATAAAGCAGTTTCACAATATGCAGATGGCTGGTATTTAGATTTACCATTTGTAGATGTATTTGATTTGTATAATCCTGATGATATTAAAAAGAATTACTTGGAGATTATACATAATGCAATGTTTGCAAAAGTATCGAAAGGGAATTATATAGCTTATTGGTTTAATTTAATAGGGAATATCCCACTTTTACTATATAAATACCAAATAGATATACAGTGGGGCAAAATGCATAATATATTTAATGATATATTGGATTTGTCATTGGTTTATAGAGGAGATATGAGGACTGGGCAATGAAGGCGGTGGTAAAATGACGATTGAAAAATTAGAAGAATTTTTGAATGAGGGAGAGGGGTATACGCTGGAATATAAGGAAAGTGTCAATTCCTTGAGCGACAGCGTATTTGAGACGGTCAGTTCGTTTTCTAACCGTTACGGTGGATATATATTGCTTGGCATAAAGGAAGTGAAACGGGGCAATAAAAAAGTCGGAGAGGTAATCGGCGTAAATCCGGCAAAGGTTGCTGATATGAAGCAAAACTTTATAAATCTGCTCAATAATCCGCAAAAGATGGCTCCCTCTCTATACTTAAATCTTGAGGAGATAGAGTACAAGGGAATGCTTGTACTTTGGGTATATGTCCCGGTCAGTTCGCAGATTGAAATCTGTTGTGGAAAGATATATGACCGTAACGGAGATGCAGACTAGGATGTGACTACATCTGCGGATTTAGTAGCCAATATTTCTAATAGGAAATCGGCAGCATATATTGAGCGTAAGATATTTCCATATGCCACAGAAGAAGATTTGTGTATGGATTTAGTCAGGAAAGCCCGGCAGATGGCAGTCAATAAATTTAAAGATCATCCTTGGGGCAATATGACGGACATGGAGCTGTTACGAAGTGCCGGGCTTTATGAAAAAGACATGGAAAGCGGAAAAGAAGGCTTTAACATGGCGTGCATTCTCTTATTTGGGAAACCGGAAACCATTCAGTCCTGTGTGCTGGGATACAAAACAGATGCAATTTACCGTGTAGAGAACATGGATCGTTATGATGATCGCCTGATTGTGGAAAACAATTTGATGGAGAGTTATAACCTGTTAATTGACTTTATTAAGAAGCACACAGATGATAAGTTTTTCCTGATTGACGGTGTCAATGTAAGCCTGAGAACTGCCATAGCTAGAGAGATTGTCAGCAACCTGCTTGTGCATAGGGAATTCAAGAGTGCATTTCCTGCGAAGCTGATTATTGAAAAGGACAGGATATGGACGGAGAACTGGAGCAGGACACAGTGGAAGGGGAGAATCAGCCTTGAGAATTTCACTCCGTATCCCAAAAATCCAATAATAGCGAAATTTTTTGTAAACATTGGATATGCGGATTCACTTGGTTCCGGTGTCCGGAATTTGTATAAATACACGAAAATCTATTCCGATGCAGAACCGAATTTTGAGGAAGGCGATGTCTTTAGGTTGATTGTGCCTATGCGGCCTGCGGGAGCAACGTTGACAAACGATAGAAAAAGCAATGAGGTTACAGAAGTCACAGAAAAGGTTACAGATGTTACAGAAAAAAGAATTATTGAAGTATTAAAAGATAACTCAAGATATAAAACTGCTGAACTTGCTGAAATGCTTGATATAAGCAGAAAAACTGTATCTATTAAGCTTAAAAAACTGAGAGAAAAAGGTATTATAGAAAGAGTGGGATCTGATAGAAAGGGATATTGGAATATTTATCTGTAACTCTCAGGGTTACAGATACTGAAGAAATGGGAAGCATCATATTTTTGAGACTTGATATTAGTAAGAATTGTGGATTTTAGAATATAGAGGAAAAGTTTACAAACACACTTGACAATCTCTCTCTGATGCAAAGGAGTATGAAGCAAAAAGTGATAGCAGTCATTTTAAGTCTGACCATGACGGCTGGCCTATTAGCAGGCTGCGGCAGTGCAGCCGGCGGAGGGGAAGAAACGGTACAGCAGGAGACTGTGCCGGAAAGCGATGAAGCGCAGGAAGCCGACAAACCGGCAGATACCGCAGGCGGGGAAAATGTGGTGATTGAGGTGCTTTCCCTGAAAACGGAAGCAGGATCGCAGGCGGCTTTTCAGGAAATGTTCGATCATTATACAGCACAACATCCCAATGTTACTTTTGAGATGCAGTCCATGTCTTCAGATGATTTTAAGACCACCATACGTGCAAGGGCTGCGGCAAATGATATGCCGGATCTTGTTACCTGGATGAAAGAGATCGAACCGGAATTTCTGTCAGACATCAACGGGGAGGCTTTTTTAGATAATCTGAACGCGGATACGGTGGCGGGAGCAAACGCGATCTATGACAATGCAGTCTATGCAATGCCCATTGATAACGGCTATATCGGTCTGTATTATAATAAGGATGTTTTGGCAGCCAATCATATTGAGATTCCATCCACTTACAGTGAGCTGGTGGCTGCCTGCGAGACTCTGCAGGCCAATGGTGTGACTCCTTTTGCATCCAGTCTCAGCGATCTGTCGGTGCCTTATATGTCATTGATTGCTTTATTTGCGGAAACGGTTCATGGGCTTTATCGGCTATCAGAGATGTCAATCCGGACGCCAATATCGGTCTGATGGCGTTCCCTGTATCGGACCCCGATATCTGATATAATATCTACAAAGGTTTCCATGAAACAGGCTCATTTTTTGCAGCTTTTTCAAGCAGCCTGCCGGATGGACGGATGACAATCAGGTTGTTTGAGTATGATGCTCAGATGGTTTTAGTGGGGTTAGAATCGCCAACATGGAATTTTGGGACGAAGATACCTTGTTTTATTTTAATTTTGATAAGCCCGATGCCGAGAAAAGAAAGAGTGCATTTGAGACTTACAGTCTGTCATCAGGGGAACGGCAGGATTTGGAGGTTACCAGGAATGTGGACGATGGCGTTGGATGTAGGAGCAGGACAAAAGGTATGCTCAATCTGGTATTCAATACCGTAAAGCTATAGTATTAGAAAAAAGGGAATAAAAAAGGTATTTCACCCCGGCATAGGGCATCTTGCCTGCCGGGGTATTGTTTTGCCGACGCCTGGATGATACGATAGTTTTGCTGAGGAAGGGAGGAGGAGAAAAATGAAGCTGACTATTCATCAGAATCTTGCGGTTTCCGAAACAGAAATTATTATCAATTGCGCCCATGTGGATGGAAGGCTCCGCAGTTTGATTGAGCTGATCCGGCAGCATGGCTTTTCCTTAACGGGGTATCAGGAAGAGAAGGAGTACCAAATTCCGCTGGAACAAATTTATTTTATGGATTCTGCGGACGGGCAAACCTTTCTTTATCTGGAAAAGGAGGTTTACTTCTGCCGGGATACGCTGGCTGCGCTGGAAGAAAAACTGCTTCATACTTCTTTTATAAGGATCAGCAAAAATTGCATCATCAACACCGATTATTTGAAAAGTGTGCGTCCGCTTTATAATCATCGGCTGGAAGCCTTCTTGGTGAATGGGGAAACCCAGATTGTTACCCGTAATTACATTGAAGTATTGAAAAATAGGCTGAAAGGAGAAAACTTATGAAAAATCTATTATGGAACCGGATTCCGTCTACCTGCATCTGCTTTACCCTGATCGTGCTTGCAAACTGGGGGCTTGATCTGCTGTGGGGGAATGAAGTTTCCCCCTTCCTGCTGGTTTTGTTTGTGTGGCTTGCTGCATGCCAGTTTATAGATACGCTGATTAGCAGAATAGAATTCCGGAAATGGAGTCATTACTGCATAGCAGAATCGGTGGTGTTGTATCTGCTGTCACTGTTTATTTCCAGGATGTTCTTCTGGAAGGGCATGGATGTTTCTATCTTTGTCTCTTTTACGGTAATCTTTTTATTTACTGATGGGTTTATCTTCTGGTATTTTCGCAAGCGGCAGGAAATCCAGGCAGAGGAAATCAATGAACTGATCCGGGTAAGAGAAGAAAATGGTCCTGATTGCCCCCGGAATTTTTAAAGCAGTCTCATTGCACAGGCAATTAAAATAAGCTGTGCCTGGAGCAGGAGGTGTCAGATATGGAAAATGAGGATAAAAAAGATTTTAACGCTATGTTGCATGACAGCAAGGACATGCCAAAGTTTAGGATGATTACGGATCGGAAAAGCATTGAGAAATATGGGGGAGCAGGATGTATTTTGCTCCGCTCACCGACTATGACAGGGCAATGAAACAAATTCCATGCGGCAAAGTGATTATCGTTTGGAAGATCTGGGAATACTTTGCCGGGCTGAGTGGTGCTGATTTTACGGAGCCTATCACGGCAGGAATTTAAGTGCCGCCGGGCGGCACTTTCTTACAATGGATGTCCCGACAATAAAAATATCTTTTATATTTTCTTTTTTCAGTTTTTCACAGTATTCCTTTTCTATAGAATTTGGTTTGGACGAAATGGCAAGCGTTTAGGCTCTAATGGGAATGAGACAAATAGTGTAGACTTGTATGAAATTATGATGACGATACAGGAACATCTGTTTTTGCAAGATGTTCCTGGAGTAAAAGAGCATTTTTGGAATCTGTTCATGGATGCACTGATTGGCAATACAAATCGTAATGAATGATGTGACATTAACTTGACATACGCGGGGTATGGGGCGATTTGTGTCGAAAATAGTCTGCCAGAGTAGAAATGAAGGGGATTTTGGGATAATAAGCACTTTATTTTGTGGTACATTGTGTCGAATGAAGTACTAATTATGTGTTAGTTCAGGATAAATCGAATGAAATAAACATATGAGATATGAAAAATTCAAATTGTATTTCAAATATAGTTGTGTATACAGTATGATAATGATATGATGTAAATAAGAAATACGGAGGATTGTATATGGGAAATATATATGATGGAGCGTTTCGGACAATTTTAAATGATTGCAGACAGATGATTATTCCGGTAATCAATGAGATTTTCAAGGAAGACTATACAGGAAATGAAATAATAGAGTTCCATCCCAATGAACATTTTATTGACCAACAGGATGTAGCAGGCAAGGAAAGAATAACAGATACTAATTTTATAATCTATGGAAAGAAAAAGAAGAAATACCATCTGGAATGTGAGAGTAGCCTGCCGGATGGGCGGATGACAATCAGATTGTTTGAATATGATTCCCAGATCGCTTTAGATGAAGGTGAAGTTATCAATGAAACATTGACAGTGACATTTCCAAATACAGCAGTCTTATATCTAAGGAATTATAAAAAGACACCTGATAAAATGCGATATGTGATAAAAACTCCGGGTGGTATTGTGGAGTATGATGTACCGATTATGAAGGTGCAGGAATATACTCTGGAAGATATTTTTTCAAAAGGCTTGTTGCTGTTAATTCCGTTTTATATTTTTTCACATGAAAAGAACTTTAAGGTGTATAATAGTAATGAACAGAGATTGGCAGAGGTGAAAGCAGAGTACCGAAGTATCTTAGAGAGGCTTGATAAACTGGAGCAGGAAGGGATTATTGGGGCGTTTGACAAACGTACCATTATAGAACTTTCTGGTGATGTGATTAGAGAAATCGCACAGAAGTATGAGAATGTGCAGAAAGGAATAGGTGGAATGATGAGCGGAGCGTTACTTGAGACAGAAGCTAGGACAATTTTAAATAGAGGGAAAGACGAGGCTAAAAAAGAGACAGCACTCAGAATGTTGCAGGATGGTGAATTGCCAATTGATAAGGTGGCGAAATATTCAGGGTTGGACATTACGGAAGTGGAATTATTAGCGGGTGTTCAGACGGTATAGAAGAGTGTGGATATTTTATAAGATATAACTATTATTGGAAAATGAAAGAAGGATGTGGATAAGTTTGCTTGAGGGGTGAAAGGGAAATACAAATTGAAATATTTAGAATCAATTCAGGAAACCATATATTTGTCTGCCGGTAATGCGCCGCAATACCGGCGTATTATGCGGATTTTTTTTACAGAGTACGAAAAAATGCATTTTCAGTTATATAAAGAAGATGTGTTGGATTTACTTAGGGAGTATCCGGAGTTTTCGGATTATTCTATGGAGCAGTTGAAATCAGATTTAGAGGCGTTGGTTGGATGGAAAAATCTTACGCCCATCCAGGATCCGAAAAGAGTTTATACAATTGCGGAATATAAAAATAAGCAGTACCGTTATACCATGTCGGAATATGCGGTTGAGATAGAGAGAATGACGGTAAAACTGGAAAATCTTTTCATGGACAGTGGTAATCTGTCCATGAATTATTTTGTGCGGATTGAAAATGCACTGAATGAAATGGAGCAGATTGACCGTCAGGAACTGAAAGCGGTGAATGAGTGGTGGAGTAATTTACAGGAAGATTTTAAGAGATTAAATCGGAATTATCAGGATTATTTGAGAGAATTCTATTCAGGCAAATCAGATAAGATGCTCAAATCTATTGAATTTGTCATACATAAAGACAGGTTTATTTCTTATTTACAGGAGTTTGTGCAGCAGCTTCAGAATAAATCCATACGTATCGAAAATATCATTGAGAAATTGCCGCGGCAGATAGTGGACAGGGTATTGGAGAGGGTTATTGAGAGCGAATTGGCAATCCCACACCCGGATTCGGAAATACAGGATTTAAGGGAGAATGCGATAAAAGAAAACATATACGGAAAATGGCAGAGTCTGTCAGATTGGTTCGTTTCGACAGATAAGTACCCAAGCGAAAGTCAGAAAGTAATTGATATTACAGATGAGGTCATACGCAAAATCATACAGAATGCGGCCTTGATCGTGCAGATCCAAAATTGGGGAATCAGCCGTAAGGAAGACTACAAGAAATTTGTGCAGATGTTTGCGCGGTGTGAAAATGTGGAGGAGGCGCATAAGCTTTCGGCACATGTATTCGGAATACAGCATGTGCGGCATTTCAGGGTAAACCTTCCGCGTTCTACGGACAGCATAAACAGCGGCGTTTTTGATGAGCTGCCATCGGAATATGAATTGAAGCCCCATACCAGAACGTATAAACCAAGAATACATAAGTCCGGGTTTGAGAGTAAAGCGCTTGAGAAACTTACTCAGCGTAACCAATATTTGAAAAAACTGGAAGAAGACAGAAAGCTGGTTATGAAGTATATTCAGGACAGGCAGTTGGATATCAGCAGGATTGACGACTGCATTTCTGTGGATACGCGGGAGACTCTTTTGCGTTGGATTGCACAGGCAAATCTGACTGTTTCAAAAAGTGGAAGAACCGAGTATGGGCAGGTATTTCATTTAATAAAACAGGAGGGAATCCATACGCTGAAATGCGAGGATGGGGATCTGATGATGCCCAGATATATATTTCAGTTTGAGGATTAGGAAAATTCGCAGAAAGGGGAAAAATGGAAGCGGCGAAAGCATTAATAGAAAATTGTTGGATTGATAAGAAGAGGGATAAGGAATTATATATGGAGGTTCGCAGGGAGCTGCCCAAGTGTCAGAAATTTTTCCGGGAGCAGCTTGGCTGGATGATCATCAATAATGAACAGATATTGAAGGTGGAGAAAATACCTGCCCATGCGGAGAGCTATATGGGAATAACAGATTTTTCGGAAAGCAGGGATTACTGCCTTTTTTGCGCTGTCCTGGCATTTCTGGAAGATAAGGAGGAGCAGGAGCAATTCTTGCTGTCAGAATTGGTAGATATGTTGGAACTACAGCTAAAAGGTGTGATGGATATGGACTGGACTTCCTTCACGCACAGGAAGTCTTTGGTTAGAGTGTTGCAGTTTTGTGAGCATATGAGGTTGTTAGAAGCATATGAAGGGAGTAGCGATAATGTTGGCAGCAACATAGGGCAGGAGATTTTGTATGAAAATACTGGGCTTTCCAGATATATAGCGGTGAATTTTGCATACAGCATAGCTAATTTCCAATCATGGGTAGACTTTGAGAAACAGCAGAATGCGGAAAGCGAAACGGACAGAGGCCATTATCGGATTAATCGTGTATACAGGCAGATGGCTGCGGCACCGGCTCTTTACTGGAGCCAGTCCGACAACCCGGACAGCATCTATTTGAAAAACCAGAGGCAGTGGATACAGAAAAATTTCGGTGAGTATTTGGGAGGACAGCTTCATATCCATAAAAATGCGGCTTTTCTGGTCATGGATGAAGAGGAATCTTTTGGGGAAAGGCATCCAAGAGAGGCGATGCTTCCGGAACTTGTTTTGCTCTTTTGCGGACGGATCAGGGAAAAAGCGGACGAAGGTGTCTGGATGAAAAGGCAGGATGAGTGCATTATTGTTTCTAAAAAAGAGTTTCAGAAGGAACTTTATGATTGCCGTGATAGGTATAGAGCAGCATGGAGTAAAGAGTACAGGGAGATGGAAGACGAGAAGCTATTGACAGCGGTTACTTCTTATATGAAATCATGGATGATGATTGACGAGAGTGACGGGGAGATTGTCATTTATCCTGCGGCGGGAAAAATGATCGGGAATTATCCGGCAGAGTTTGAGTTAAAGGAGAAGAACAGATGAGAGAGCGTTGGCATATGAACCGAATCGGTTTTGTAAATTTCTGGCTGTACGATGATGAAGTGTTTTCTTTTGCAGACGGGAAATTGCTTCTCCGCGGACAGAATGGTTCCGGAAAATCTATCACAACGCAGAGTTTTATTCCTTTTATACTGGACGGGGACAGAACGCCCAGCAGGTTGGATCCTTTTGGCTCCAATGACAGGAGAATGGAATATTATTTTTTGAACGATGGGGAGAAGGAGGAGGCCACCGGCTATCTGTACTTGGAGTTGCAGATGGGGACCCGCTTTCGGACGATTGGAATCGGAGAACAGGCGCAAATGGGGAAACCTATGGGC
>VSOD01000123.1 GCA_009774655.1 Lachnospiraceae bacterium | reverse complement strand
GTGTTGGTGGAGCGGATCGTGAAGATGGTGAGTGACGGGGCGGAGCCGGTGGATATTGACAGGCTGCTGGTGGTGACCTTCACGAATGCGGCGGCGGCGGAGATGCGGGAACGGATCAGCAGGGCCTTGAATGACAGGCTGGCGGCGGATCCGGAGAACGAGCATCTGCAGAGGCAGGTGACGCTGCTGCACAATGCCAGGATCACGACGATCGACAGCTTCTGTCTTTTTGTGCTGCGCAATCAGTTTCATACGATCGGTTTGGACCCGGGCTTTCGGATCGCCGAGGAAGGAGAGGGGAAGCTGATGCGGCAGGAGGCGCTGGAGGCGGTGCTGGAAGCAGGCTATGCGGCGGGAGAAGCGGGATTTCTGCGCTGCATGGAGTATTTCAGCTGGGGCAGCAGGGATACGGCAGTGGAAGAGATCGTGCTGAAACTCTATGATTTCGCCATGAGCACGCCTTTTCCGGAGCAGTGGCTTACACAGCGGAAGCAGGATTACTTGGTGGCAGGCAGTCCGCATTCGGAGGCAGGGGACTTGGAAGCGGCGGTTGTGTTCGAAGAAATGGACTGGGTGCGGGAACTGATGCGGCAGACCCGGCTGATCCTGCGGGGCTGTGCGGAGAAATTGACCGATGCGGTCCATATGTGCGAAGAGGCGGACGGCCCATACATGTATGGTGTTTTGCTGGAGCGGGAGAAGGAGATGGTAGAAGGTCTTCTGCAAAAGTGTGAGCAGGAAGGGCTGCAGGACGGCGGTTATGACCTGCTCTGTGCGGCTTTCGGAGCAGTTAAGTTTGACAGGCTGCCGTCTAAGAAAGACGATACGGTTTCTGCCTTGAAACGGGAAGTGGTGAAGGGCATCCGCACGGAGGTGAAGGAACAGCTGGGCGATCTGCAGAAGCGTTTCTTTTTTAAGACCAGGGAGCAGGTGCTGGGGCAGATGGAGATCTGCCGGGAGGCCGTAGAGGCGCTGGTGGATCTGACGCTTGCGTTTAAGGAAGCCTTCGACGCGAAGAAACGGGATAAGAACATTCTGGACTTCAATGATATTGAACATTTCGCCCTGTCGATCCTTGTGCGGAGGGACGGGGAAGGAAGATGCGTGCCGACGGAGACGGCGCTGGAATACCGCAGTCATTTTCATGAGATACTGATTGACGAGTATCAGGACAGCAATCTGGTACAGGAGTATATTCTGTCCTGTATCTCCGGTGAGGAGGAAGGCAGATATAACCGCTTTATGGTGGGGGACGTGAAGCAGAGTATCTATAAGTTCCGTCTGGCAAGGCCGGAGCTGTTTCTGGAAAAATATGCGGAATACGGGAACGCGGATAAGCAGGAAGGACAGCGCGTAAATGCACGGAAGATCGACCTGCATCAGAATTTCCGGAGCCGTGGGGAGATTTTGAATGTGACCAACCGGGTCTTTGAACAGATCATGGGGCAGGATGTGGGCGGCATTGTCTATGACGATCTGGCGGCTCTGCATCCGGGCGCAGTGTATCCCGTGCAGGAGAGCGGTGCGCCGGAAGGAGGCTGTCTGGCGGAGCTGCTGCTTTTTGAGGCCGGTGAGAGGCCGGATGAACTGAGCGGCGGGGAGAACCAGGGAGGCGGGCAGCCGGCGGGCGCAGCCGGCAGCTATGCAGACGGCATGGAGAGTCCCGAGGACGGGAAGCCGCGAAGCAGCGCCGGAAGACAGTTGACAGTAAAAGAGCAGGAAGCCTATGGTGTGGCGGCAAAAATCCGGGAGCTGCTGCGGACATTTCGGGTGACGGACAAGGAGAGCGGGGAACTGCGCCGGGTATGCTGCCGGGATATTGTCATATTGCTGCGGACGACGTCGGGCTGGGACGAGGTCTTTAAGCGGGTGCTGGAGGAAGAGGGCATTCCGGTGCATATGACATCACGGACAGGCTATTTCGCAGCGGGGGAAGTACAGGAACTGCTGCATTTTCTGCGGATCCTGGATAACCCGCTGCAGGATATACCGCTTTATGGGGTGCTGCATTCTTATCTGGGCGGTTTTGAGGAAGAGGAGATCGCGCTGATCCGTGCGGCTTTTCCGCAGGCGAAATATCTGTATGATGCGTTGCGGGCAAGTGCGGACAGCGCGCCGGAGCGGGCAGACGACGGGACGGCCGGCGAAGAGGGTACGGGGCAGCGGGAGCAGCAGGCCCATCCTCTGCCGCCGCAGCTTGTGAGGAAAGCGGAGCAGTTTCTGGCGCATATGGAACGTTTCCGGGGCATGGCGGTCTATCTGTCGGTACAGGAGCTTTTGCAGGTGATACTGCGGGAGACGGATTACCTGAATTATGTGGCGGTAAAGCCGGAGGGGGGCAGGCGGCGCGCCAATGTGGAGATGCTGCTGGTGAAGGCGGCGGACTACGAGAAGACGAGCTACTTCGGCCTGTATCATTTCCTGCGCTATATGGAGCAGTTGGAAAAGTATGAGGTGGATTACGGCGAAGCGGCACTGCAGGACGAAAATGCGGACGTTGTGCGCATCATGAGTGTCCATAAGAGCAAGGGGCTGGAATTTCCGGTCTGTTTCGTGTGCGGTCTGGCGAAAAGTTTCCAGACCAGAGATACGAGCGGGCATCTGGCGCTGGATATTGACGCCGGGATCGGTGTGGATTATGTCAAACCGGATCTGCGCGTATGCAGCAGGGATCTGCGCCGGAACGTGATCGCCGGCAGGATGAAGGCGGACAATCTGGCGGAGGAGATGCGGATTCTGTACGTGGCGATGACAAGGGCAAAAGAGAAGCTGATCCTGACAGGCACGCTCAAAGAGCCGGCAAAAACGGCGGCCTCCCTTCTGCCTGTCCGTTTCAGGGAGGAGCTGCAGCTGCCCTATGATGTGCTGCTTGGCAGAGGGAGTTTTCTGGATCTGCTGCTTCATGCACTGGCGAGGAACCGGTGCATGGACGACTTCTACCGCGCGTGCGGTTTAGAGCCGGAGAAACGGAATCCGTTCTATGAGCAGGATATGAGTATCCGGGTGATCCTGTCCGGCTGGGAGGATATCGTGGAAGAGAAGCTGGTGGAGACGATCCGCATGGAGGAGCGCAGGAGGAGTCTCCTTTTGTCCGATCCGTTGCGGGATGTGGACGGGGTGCTCATGGCACGACTGTCAGACAGCTTTGTCTACCATTATCCGTATGAAAATCTGCGGAATCTCTATACGAAGACTACGGTATCCGAACTGAAGATGGCGGGGATGCGGGAAGAGACGGACTTCTCCTTTCAGATGTATGAGGAGGAGACGGTGGTGCCTTATCTGCCCGGTTTTCTGGAAAAAGACGAGAGTGTCAGCGGCTCCATGCGGGGAAGCGCCTTCCATAAAGTGATGGAATTGTTTGATTTCACAAAATTGACCAAAGAAGTCAGCTGCGATGAGAAAGCGGTGGAAGCGCTGCTGAACCGTCAACTGGAAGAGATGCGGTTAAGCGGCAGACTGTCGGAAGAATATTATGCGGTGATATCGGTGCCGAAGCTCAAAGCCTTTTTAAAAAGCCGGGTGGCAGTGCGGATGGGAGAGGCTGCGCGGGCGGGCCGGCTGCACAAGGAGCAGCCTTTTGTGCTGGGACTTCCGGCTGACCGCCTCAGTCAGGACTTTCCTTCGGAGGAGATGGTGCTGATCCAGGGGATCATCGACGTCTTTTTTGAGGAAGACGGCAGATATGTGCTGCTCGATTACAAGACCGATGCGGTAAAGACGGGGGAGGAACTGGCCAGACGCTATCATGTGCAGCTGGATTACTACGCGGAAGCGCTGGAGCAGCATTCCGGTTATCGAAATACAGAGAAGATCCTGTATTCCTTTAAGCTGGGCGAAGAGATTGTATTGGGGTAGCGCTGTGGTCTCAGGCATCCGGCCCATTGAAAAGTTGGTGAGAACATCCGGCCGATATTGCAATATATTCGTCATTTGTTATAATGTTTTAAGGGTGGAAAAGTGCTATATTATTTGTGACTATTCGTATGGGTATATGGGCATTTGATAAGAAATTAAGTTGACTGACAGGAAGATTGATCATGAAGATTACATTAAAAAGAAGACGTCTTTCATCGTCGCAGATCATCCTTTTGGGATTTCTGGGGGTGATCGCGTCGGGAACGATTCTGCTGATGCTGCCGTGGGCGCGGGCGGGTGCGGGAAGCGCTCCGTTTCTGGATGCACTGTTCACGGCTACTTCGGCCACCTGTGTGACCGGGCTTATTACCAACGATACGGCTACATACTGGTCGGTCTTCGGGCAGACCGTGATCTTGTGTCTGATCCAGGTCGGCGGTCTGGGAGTCATTACCGTGGCGATCTTTATCACGAAGCTCTCGGGACGCAAGATCGGGCTGATGCAGAGAAGCACCATGCAGGAGGCGATCGCCGCGCCGCAGATGGGCGGTATCGTGCGGATGACAGGATTTATCCTGAAAATGGTGGTGGTCATAGAGGCGCTTGGCGCTGCGGCGCTGCTTCCGGCTATGATCCCGGAGTTTGGCATCGTCAGGGGAATCTGGTATGCGGTGTTTCACTCCATATCGTCCTTTTGCAATGCAGGCTTCGATCTGATGGGGGTGAAGGAGCCGTATTCGTCTCTGACTTCCTATACGGGAGACGTGGCTGTTAATGTGATCGTGATGGTGCTGATCGTGGTAGGCGGTATCGGTTTTCTGACCTGGGATGATGTGAAGCGCAACCGCTTTCACCTGCGCCGCTACCGTATGCAGAGCAAGGTGGTGCTGACCGTGACCGCGGTGCTTATTGTGCTTCCGGCAGTCTTCTTTTACTGGAAAGAGTTCGGTATGCCGGGCTGGGAGGATATGTCGGTGGGGGAGCGGATCCTTGCTTCCTTCTTCCAGTCGGTCACAACCCGTACGGCAGGGTATAATACGGTGGACTTGACGCAGCTGACGCAGTCCGGCCAGATGATCATGATCCTGCTCATGCTGATCGGCGGCTCACCCGGTTCCACGGCGGGCGGTATGAAAGTGACCACGCTTGCCGTGCTTTTCGCGACGGCGGTGGCGGTGTTTCGACGCAGGCCCAACGCGCATATCTTCGGCAGAAGGATTCCGAATGACACGGCGCATTATGCGGCGACGGTGCTGATTCTGTACCTGAGTCTCTTTCTGGCGGGCGGCATCTTTATCGGCTGCGCGGAGAATATGCCGATCGTGCCGGCGCTGTTTGAGGCGGCGTCCGCCATCGCGACGGTAGGGGTTACGCTGGGGATCACACCGGATTTGTGTGCGGCATCCAAGGTGGTGCTTATCATTCTGATGTTTTTGGGACGTGTGGGCGGCATGACGATTGTCTATGCGGCGCTTTCCACAAAGCACCCTTACGTATCGGAGTTCCCGCAGGAGAAGATCATGGTAGGATAAAAGGAGAGTATATACATTATGAAATCAATTTTATTAGTAGGGCTGGGACGTTTCGGCGGGCATATCGCGGAGAAACTTAACTCGTTAAATCATCAGGTGATGGCGGTGGACAGAAGAGAGGGACGGGTGGATGCAATCCTGCCTTTTGTCACCAATGCGCAGATCGGAGACAGCACCAACCCGGATTTTCTTGTGTCACTGGGCATTCGCAATTTCGATTTCTGCATTGTGGCTATCGGAGACGATTTTCAGAGTTCTCTGGAAACCACTTCCCTTTTGAAGGAGCTGGGGGCGAAGCTGGTCGTATCGAGAGCTGCCAGCGACGTACATGCGAAGTTCCTGTTGAAAAACGGAGCGGACGAGATCATCTATCCGGAGAAGCAGCTGGCAGACTGGGTGGCGATCCGTTACAGTGCGGATCATATTTTTGACTATATAGAGCTGGACGACGACCATGCGATCTTCGAGGTGCAGGTGCCCGGTGAGTGGATGGGGAAGACGGTCGGTGAGCTGGATGTCCGCAAGAAATATAATATCAATATCATGGGACTTAAGGAAAACGGCAAGATGAATCTGACTGTCACGCCGGACACGCGCATCACGGACAGACAGACCATGCTGGTGCTGGGAATGGTGAAGCAGATTCAGAAGGTCTTCCATATCTGAGCATTTTTTCGTAAGGCGGGAGTCCGCTGCAAGATGGGAGAGCGGACGCTTAGCAGGGGTTCGAACTGCATGCAGCTGCCGTAAAGAACAGTTATCAGTTTGGAAGTAAATTTCCATCACGTATTCAGAGATATTGCAGACACGGCCGGCAATATCCACGCAGAGGTAAATATGAAAAAAGCAGTCAGGTATACAGCCATAATTTTGATCATCTTAGCGTTAATGCTCACAGGCTACGTGATCTACGTCTTCACTGCCTATGAACGTCTTCCGGATAAATTGACTTTGGAAGTCAATAAAACCGAAGGGGAAGAAATGATGCTGGTTTCCGGGCAGCCCTATACGGTCATGACCTACAATATCGGTTTCGGCGCTTATCTGCCCGAATACAGTTTCTTCATGGACGGCGGCAAGTCGTCCTGGGGCAAGGATGCGGACAGTGTGACCGCCGCGGTCTGTGGAGCGGCAGGCGTCATCAACGACGCGGATCCGGATTTCGTGCTGCTGCAGGAAGTGGACAGGGACGGGACACGTTCTTATCATATTGATGAACTGGAGCTGGTGAACCGGTTTATGGAAGGATACTACTACACTTATGCGCAGAACTATGACTCCCCCTTCCTTTTTTTCCCGCCTTGGGAGCCGCACGGGAAGAATAAGGCCGGTCTTGTGACATATTCCGGGGCGAAGATCACAGCAGCCGTGCGCAGGAGCCTTCCCATATCGGAATCTGTCTCCCGGTTTGTGGATCTGGATCGCTGTTATTCCATCTCGCGGATACCGTTGACGGACGAAAAAGCGCTCTGCCTCTACAATATGCATATGTCGGCCTACGGCAGCAGCGACGAGATCCGTGCCGGGCAGCTTGCCATGCTCTATGAGGATATGCAGGCGGATTACGAGGCGGGAAATTACGTGATCTGCGGCGGGGATTTTAACCATAACCTGAAACTGGAAACTTCCGGGGACGCTCCGGAATGGGCCTGTTCTTTTCCGCGGGAAAGTCTGCCGGAAGGGTTTCGGATGGCCATAGATGACGGCGGCGAAGAAGACGATGTGGCGCACAATACATGTCGCAGTGCCGATGAACCCTACAGCGAGGAGACGACCTATACGGTGACGCTGGACGGGTTTATCCTTTCGGATAATGTAACAGTGCGATCTTATCGGCATGTGGATACCGGTTATGCGTATTCAGACCACGACCCGGTGCTGATGGAGTTTATCCTGCAGTAAGAACAGGAACTTCTCATAAAAAAGAGACGGCAGCCTGCTGTAGATGCAGCTGTTACCGTCTCTTTTCTTATGATTATGACTGTGTTATCCTGTTTTCTTTATCTTCCGTTCTTTATCCTGTTTTTTGTCTTATGCCTTTTATTTGTCTTATGCTTTTTATTCCGTTTTTATCTTCCGTTCTTTATCTTGCGCCCTTATCGTAAATCTCTCCCAGCGCCTTGGGTGAATGATTCTTTTTACTGAAAAAGATCAGCATCAGCAGCGTGAGCACATAGGGCAGTACCATCACAAGATCCTGATAGCTGCTGGGCATTTCCAGTACTTTTACCAGTTCGTAACCGCCGGAGCGGGCGAAGCCGAACAGCAGGCAGGCTCCCAGTGTGGGCATGATCTTCCAGTTGCCGAAGATCAGCGCGGCGATGGCCAGATAGCCGTAACCGGAGTAGATATTGGAAGAGAAGTTGGCCGAGATCGAGTAGGCAAAACAGATGCCGCCAAGTCCGGACAGCGCGCCGGAGGCCATAACGGCAATCAGGCGTACCCGGCTTACTTCGATGCCGGCAGCGTCCACTGCATGGGGATTGTCGCCGCAGGCACGCAGATGCAGACCGAATCTGGTCTTATACAGGATGTACCAGGCGATGACTGCAATCAGGGCAATGGCGATCTCAAAGGGGTACAGGTTCGTAAATACAGCGCCCAGCACGGGAATCTTCGAAAGCACCGGTACGGTGATGCGGGCAGATACGCCCAGCACGAACTTGTTGGAAGCTGCGCCGAAGATGCTGGCGTTGATCTGTTTGGTCAGAAATTCTGTCAGCGCCATGGCTAGGATGTTGATCACCACGCCGCTGATCACTTGGTTGGCCTTGAATTTGATACAGAGCATGGCATGCAGCAGAGAAAAGAGCATACCGCCCAGAAAGGCAAAGACCATCGCCAGATAGAAGGGAACCGGTGAGTTGCCTGCAAAATACTGTGCGATGCAGACTGCAAACAGCGCGCCGCAGAAGGCGCCGAACCCCTGCAGTCCCTCGATCGCCAGATTGGTGATACCGCTTCGTTCGCAGTAGATACCGCCGATCGCCATGATGAACAGCGGAAGTGCGAAAGATAAGCCGTCTATGATAATCGTATTCATTGAAATTCCTCCATTCCGAGTCTCCTGCGGCAGGGGACAGATTCCCCGGCCAAATTGATATGTTCTTACGGACGGTTACCTGTCGTCTTTCCAGCGGTTCACCTTGTACTTGACATAAGCGCCGCAGGCGGAGAACAGCAGGATGATACCGGTTATGGCGGAAGCGATCTCCGCCTGAACGCCGGAAGTGGAACTCATATAGGTGCTTCCCTTCGAAATGACCGTGATCAGGAAGGAAGAGAAGATGATGCCGACAGGAGAGCTGTTGCCGAGCAGGGCCACGGCGATGGCGTCGTAGCCTGTGCTGACCAGCACCTTGGGCTGTATGGAGGCAAAATACCCCAGATAATAGGTGACGCCTGCCAGTCCTGCGAATCCGCCGGAAAGCATCATGGCCAGTACACGGGTACGTCCCACCTGAATACCGGCATACTGTGCGGCGCGGATACTGTTGCCGACAGCCTTGATCTCGAAGCCGAGGGTTGTCTTGTTCATAACGAAGGCGGTGACGGCGATGCCGATGACGGCCACCAGAATACCCAGCGGGATGTCCATCTTGTAATCGCCCACCACCACGTCCACGAGGGTCAGCCGGCCGGCCTGTCCTACGTTTCTGGACTGGCGGGAGACGGGATCCACGTAGAAGGTGTTGATGAGAAAGCTGATCACATTCTGGAAGATATAGTTGAACATGATCGTGGATACGACCTCATTGATGTTAAAACGGTGTTTCAAGTAGCCTACCAGTGCACCGGCCAGCGCGCCGATGACAAAGCCGGTCAGGACGACTAACGGCCTGGCGATCACTGCCGGAAGATCTGAGTAACCGATGAGAATGGTAGCGGTGAAGCCGGCAGCCAGCATCTGACCCGATACGCCGATATTGAAAAGACCCGCCTTCAGGGCGATCAGTACCGCCAGTGCCGCAAACAGCATCGGCGTCAGTGCGTTCAGGAAACTGGTGAAGTCCGTGATCATGCCCTTGTGTCCGGCATAGGAGGCTTTCGGCGCCAGGCCGGAGCCCTGCAGCAGATTGTAGTAAGCCTGCAGCGGGTTTTTGCCCAGAAGGGCGATCACCAGGATACCGAAGAGCAGGCTGAGCAGGATCGTAAAGACAGGGATCATATAATGCTGTCTTTTCTCATGCCCGATGGTCTGTAAGATTAATTTATGCAGGAAGTTATTCTTATTTTTCATCGTATCTGTTATACCTTTCCATGTCTGTTCGCATTCCTGTCGCCGACGCCCATCATAAACTCTCCGACCTCAGTCGGTGTCAGTGTCCTGGCGTCTGCGATCTTCTGGATCGCGCCGTTGTAGATCACGCCGATGGTGTCCGCCAGATTCATGACCTCATCCAGCTCCAGAGAGATCAGAAGGATGGCTTTGCCCTTGTTGCGCTCGTCCACGATCTGTTTGTGGATATTCTCGATGGCGCCGATATCCAGACCGCGGGTAGGCTGGACGAAGATCGTGAGAGCGGAATCCAGTTCGATCTCTCTGGCGATAATGGCCTTCTGC
>VSOD01000122.1 GCA_009774655.1 Lachnospiraceae bacterium | reverse complement strand
TACGCTTCCAGGCTTTTCTGTGCATGTTTGCATGGGGGCCGTCGTTCACTCTGCCCAATACCCTGCGGGCGGCGGGGGATGTGATGTGGACGATGGGGATCTCTATTGTATCCATGTGGGTGTTTCGGATCGGCACGGCGTACTTTTTCAGTAATGTGTTCCAGCTGGGGCTGATCGGCATCTGGATCGCCATGACGATTGACTGGATGTTCCGCGGCTGCTGCTATTGGCTCAGGTTCCGCAGCGGTAAGTGGGAACGGGCGATGAAGAGCAAAAGATAAAGCGCAGCATGTCGTGCGTAAAGGACAGGAAGAAAAGGCCAAAGATACGGCAAAGGCAAAAGACAGAGAAAGCGTAGAAAAAACAGGAACAGGAAACGGAGAGTATACATGGAAAGAGAAACGGTTATCGTATTGGATTTCGGCGGGCAGTACAATCAGCTGATCGCGAGAAGGGTCAGAGAATGCAATGTCTATTGTGAGGTGCATCCGTATAATCTGAGTTTGGAGCAGATCAGGGAAATGAACCCCAGAGGCATTATTTTTACCGGCGGGCCAAACAGCGTGTATGGGGAAGGAGCCGTGCTTTGTGAGAAAGGGATTTTCGAGCTGGGAATTCCTGTTTTGGGAATCTGTTACGGTTCTCAGCTTATGGCGCATCTGCTGGGCGGCAGGGTAACGAGCGCTCCGGTCAGCGAATATGGGAAGACCGAGGTTGAAGTGGATCAGAATGCGGCGCTGTTCGCAGGGGTGGCCGGGAAAACCATCTGCTGGATGAGTCATACCGATTATATAGAAAAGACGCCGGCGGATTTTACGGTGACGGCGCATACGCCGGTCTGTCCCGTTGCGGCCATGGAATGCCCCGGGAGAAAGCTGTATGCGGTGCAGTTTCATCCGGAAGTGATGCATACCGTGGAAGGAATGACCATGCTGCGAAATTTTGTGCTGGATATATGCGGCTGCAGAGGTGACTGGAAGATGGACGCCTTTGTAGAAACGACCATTCAGGCGATCCGTGCCAAGGTTGGAACGGGCAGGGTGCTGTGCGCGCTCTCCGGCGGGGTGGACTCTTCCGTGGCGGGCTTGCTGCTGGCCAGGGCAGTATGGAAACAGCTGACTTGTTTTTTGGTTTCTATTTGACTTCTGCGTAAAAATGAAGGGGACGAGGTGGAAGCCGTATTCGGGCCTGCCGGACCTTATGATCTGAATTTCATCCGGGTCAATGCGCAGGAACGTTTCTATGAGAAACTGGCCGGAGTGACGGAGCCGGAGCAGAAGCGGAAGATCATCGGGGAGGAATTTATCCGTGTCTTTGAGGAAGAGGCGAAAAAGATCGGTGCGGTGGATTTTCTCGTGCAGGGGACGATCTACCCGGATGTGATCGAGTCGGGGCTTGGCAAGTCGGCAGTGATCAAATCTCATCACAATGTAGGCGGCCTGCCGGATTATGTGGATTTCAAGGAAATCATAGAACCGCTCAGAATGCTTTTCAAAGATGAGGTCAGGAAGGCGGGGCTGGAGCTGGGGATACCGGAGCATCTCGTGTTCCGGCAGCCTTTCCCGGGACCGGGACTGGGCATCCGCATCATCGGCGAGGTGACGGCTGAAAAAGTGAGAATGGTGCAGGATGCGGACTATATCTATCGTGAAGAGATCGCAAAGGCAGGCGTGGATCAAGGACTGGGACAGTATTTTGCGGCCCTGACCAATATGCGTTCCGTGGGGGTGATGGGAGACGAGAGAACCTATGACTATGCGGTGGCGCTGCGGGCGGTGGAGACCAGCGATTTCATGACGGCAGAGGCGGCGCAGATTCCCTGGGAGGTGCTGGGGAAGGTGACGAATCGGATCGTGAATGAGGTGAAAGGGGTCAATCGTGTGCTGTATGACTGCACCGGGAAACCGCCGGCGACGGTGGAACTCGAATAAGAGATACAACGACCGAAAATCCCGTAAAATCGGCGTTTTTCGGTCGTTGTTTATGTTCCGTGATGTTAATATGATGTTAAAAAATCAACTTGCTACTTTTCCTACTCAAAAATAGATATAGTCGTAAGTTTATTAGGCTTCTTCCGTCGGTGTTGATGATTGTCTGAATTGGTTGAGCCTGTCAGCAAGCTGTTTGTCTGAATCTGGATAAAGGTGAGCATATGTGTCGAGAGTAGTTTTAACTGACTCGTGTCCCAGGCGGTCCGCGATTTCCCGCGCCGAAAAACCTATTTTTATCAACAGACTTGCATGTGAATGACGAAGGTCATGCACTCTTATTCGCGGAAGCCCGGCCTTTTTTGCTATAGTTTTTATTTCTTTATCGAGCGTTGATTTTGTAAAGTAAAATATTCTATCATCTTTTTCAATTCCATAAAGCATTGATATATATGCCATAATATCATCATATAGGAAGTCTGGTATGGAGATGCAGCGTTTTGATTTAGCTGTCTTGGGCTCAAGAAATAGTTCTTCTCCTCTTAATTTTGTATATGTCTTACTTATATTTATTTTTTTGGTAGGAAGGATATCTGCAGGAGTAAGCGCCAGCAGTTCTCCAGATCGTATCCCTGTATAAAATAGAATGTCAAAGGCCAGCTTCATTGAAGATTTCTGCACCGCTTGAGAAAACTGCTCATATTGCTCTTGCGTCCAAATTTTCATTTCATCAGCATTTTTCTTTCCTATACTTCCAGCAATCCGACATGGATTTGAAGAAAGATTGTAATGTGCTACCGCATAGTTCATTAGGGCGGAAAGCTGTATGTTGACTGACTTTAGATAAGTCTGAGAGAACGGTTTCCCGTTTTCATCTCGGTAAGCGATCAATTCATTCTGCCATTTCCGAACCTTTATGGTGTCAATATCACAAATCCTTAAATTACCAAAAAATGGAATAAGTTTTCCTTCTATGATGTATTTTTTGTTTTCCATGGTAGTAGGTTTGAGACGATGAGACATGTCTTCCAAATAGTTATCCACCAGAGAAGAAAAAGATATGTCGTTGGTGTTTTTCTGCTGATCTATAAAGGCCCGTTCGTACTCTTTTGCTTCCCGTTGTGTTTTAAATCCTCGTTTACATACATGCTTTTTGGTGCCGGTCCAGTCTGTATAGTAAAAGTTTGCATACCACAGCGTTGTTTTACCGTTTTTTAGAGTATATTTGTATGCTGGCATATTTTCCTCATTTAGAAGTTTAATGATTTATATTGAAAAAACACTGCAATTTGTTATAATATACTTAACAGGACAGCCGGAAGGTAGGTGCACACTACCCGTCCCGGTGAGCATAAGACTATTAAGAATAGCCGTCTACTTTTTCGAGGAGCAGGACGGCTATTTCTTATTTTTCAGATTCAGAATTGAAACGATTAATCCAGCAACGGCTATGATAACCATAAATTCTTCATATGTACTCATAATGATCACCACCTTCCGCAGGATACTCGGAACGGGTGAGAGCACGTCCCCCGGCTGCCCGGTTAAATATGTTATTCGATTTTTATAGCCATTTTGTTGACGTCAACAAAATGGTTGATATATTTTCTATGACAATACACTGGCTGTTCTATAAGCAGAAGATTGTTCCAGAGCTTCCAGAGTCAACAGATCGAGAGCGTTACTGGATAATATGCCAGTTGTACGGCACCGCGCTCTATGCTGGTAGAACAGGCGTCTGGCGAAGTCATCCAGCTTGGATAGCCGATTGGATATTTCCGCCTCGGTATCAATGTGAAGTTGATCCTCTGGAAGTGGTTCAGTAATTTTTGTTGGTGAAGTTGGCAGTGTAGGATTCATATCATGTATCTCCATTGTAGTATTATTCCAAATCATCATCGTCGTCATAGTCTGATGAAAAATCGGATGTATAAATAGAATTGTTCGATATGGATTGCCTGAATTCTTCTGCTACCATTGTACGAATAAATTCCGCAGTAGGATCTACCTCATTAACAATTTCTTCAAGTTCATCAATCGAAGAATAGAAAAATTCCTTACGTAAGTTGACTTTATTTACTCTCTTATCCTTAAGTCGCTGGTGAAGCTCATGCTCAAGAGAAACAGCATCATTTGAAAAAATGAAACTGTGCACATCAAACTTAAATGGAACGCTGGCATCACCTAATTCATTTACACGTTCTTGCGGTTTGTCGCGTCTTGTCATGCCTATCTTAAATACATTGTCTCCAAATGATCCTAAATTACTGATAATGTATACGTTTCCTGCTTTTCCGTTCTGTAATGTTGTTATTTTATCTTTCTGGACAATTACATCAGAAAGTTGTGATTGTAGTTCTAATATACGTTTCTTTAAGGCTTCAGTCTCGGAATTAGAGGCGTTGCTGAGTTGTTCACTAAGTACTGTAAGCTCTGCATTATATTTTGCCTCTTCTTTTTCAATTTTGGCCTTTTCGGCAGCAAGAGCTTTCCTTTCCTCCGCTTCTTGACGCATCTGTTCTTTAATAGCGAGTTGCTCTTGTTTGGCCTGTTCTTTTTTCACGTAATAGTTGTATTCAATTTTTACAGAATTAATAAATAAATATTCTATTTCGCCTATAAACTTAGTGAGAGTACCTGCTATGCTTTGGTTTCCCTCACAGGCAAGCTTCATATATTTTTGACTAATTTCTTTTACTGCATTGACAGAGGTATCCAATTTTTCATATTTAAGGTTGTAGAGGATATTTTGAATTTCTGCTCTTAATGCAATGACCATTAGGTTATATATGGTTTTATTGGCTTTTGTTGTGTAACGCGATGAATACTGACTAAGGAGAAGAGAGATTTGCTTTTCGTTTTCGCGATATGCCTTGCGCAAATCTTTCATATCCATACAATGTAATTTAAGCATTATGGAAGGTGCCAGCAATTCCATTTCATCATATTCGGACTGAGGGATTTTGCAATCCTCGTAACCAAATTGAAGGTTAGAGAAATTGTTGAGAGCATTTTCACTACATTTATATAAGTCTTTCATTCGATTGAGCTTTTTTTGGTTAGAGGAAATCTGCTTTTCCAGTTTTTGATGCTTTTCAAGAAGCTCGGATACTTCGTTAGAGATATTGTTAAACGAGTGTAGTTTATCATCGTACGATTTTTGAAGCTGAGTAGTTTTCTCCAAAACAGCATAGTAGTCGTCTGCTCCAAGTGTGTGCAATTTCTCTGATAGTGTTTCATTGGATTTTTGCAATGCATTGATTTGTTCTTTAAATTTACTGATTTTAAAAATATCGAATAGTAACATGATGTTTTGCCCTTTTTCGTTATGTATTTTATGATTTTCTGTTCCTCCGGTACCACTCGAAGGGTATTATTTTACCGAGTTTGTAGTTCCTGTTCTTTTCAAAACTTCATCCGCTGCAACGGATTCCTTATAACGCTGGTCACGTAGAGCTTTTTTTGCTTCTCCAAGAATGATGTCCTTGTTATCGTCATTTAACTGCCTGTAAGTAGATAACATTTTTTCATCTTGTATATTATTTTTACACAACAGATAATCTGTAGACACATTGAAGTATGTTGATAGTTTCAATATTGTATCTACATGAGGAACAAAACCATACTCAATTAAATAGTAGATTTCTTTTGAAGACAGACTTAGTAAATTTTCCAAAAAAGATGATGTAACTCCAATTTGGTTATCACACATATTTCTGATACGTTTGGCGATACAATAATCGTACTTAAAAGGAAGAATATTGTCTAAATCTCTTTCCCTACTTTGTGTTGCCAAACCAAGAAGGCAATCCGTAGAAACCTCACATATGTCCGATAACATCTCTAAAATAGAGTATGGGATAGCAATGCGGTCTTCTATATAGTCACGCAGTACATCTTCGGTTATATTTAATTTCAATGCTACTTCGCTATAACCCATACCAGTTTTATCAATCCAATATTTAATAGAGTTTTCATATCCGCCAAATTGTAGTTGTGGTTCTGATAAGGAATCGATCGACGTATCATTTCCGAGTAAGTAGTCCACAGAAACACCGAAGATAGTTGACATTCCCAAAAGTGTTTCATACGATGGGCGACGATCTCCTCTCTCATATTTGCTAATGCTTTTTTGAGAAATTTTTAGACGTATTGCTAGTTCCTCTTGGCTGAGACCGAGCTTTTTTCTTTGTTCTGCAATTCTTGAATACATTAGGAAATCACCTCTTTCAAATATAATACTACAAGCAGGAGTAAAACAAAAGCTACATAATGGAGTAATTAATTCTTGACATTCGCCTTTGAGTAGTATATTGTTACTACTGTAAGGCGAATAAAGGGAGGTGTTAGCGTGCGCACTACACTTATCGAGGCTAGAGGGAAAAGAACGCAAATGGATGTGGCAAATGAAATGGGAATTTCTCAAAAGTATCTTTCAAAACTTGAGTTAGGTCAACGAACACCAAGTCTCAAAATTGCTATAAAGATTGCTTCTTACTACAAAAGCAGTGTCGAAGTGCTTTTCCCGGATATTTTTTTGATTGGAAAATCGCCAAATAGTAGTATTTGAGTAAATAATAACATGCAGGAGGTGAGAAAGAAAATGCCAAATATAGCAGCAAAGACGGTATCCAATGCGTTTTATAAGGCACGTTACGAGGCCGCAACGCACAACGAGCAGTTAAGTAGCAGGGAGGGTGCCGCAGATATTATGTCTATTGACCGGGGGAGGCTCTATAGGATCGAGAGTGGAATTGCAAACCCATATCCGGAGGAGATACGCTTGATGGCTGATCTGTACAATGCCCCGGAACTGGAAAATTACTACTGCACAAATATGTGCCCGCTTGGCTGTAACATTCCTAAAGTCAATGTGGAGGAACTTGATAGGATATCCCTCAGAGCATTAGCGACTTTCCGAAAAGTTGAAGAAACAAGGGAGGTCTTGTTGGATATCACCTCGGATGGAGTGATTGCAGAGGATGAAAAGGCAGATTTGCAGAAGGTACTTTGTAATCTGGAGGAGCTTGAGCAGATAGCACAGAGTATGAAACTTTGGGTTAAGAAGAATATGCAGGAGGATCCGTTATGACGAGAGCGCAGGAAGTAATCAAAAAGTATATCTATAAGAATTTCCATCGGGACAGTGTCATGCTTTTTCCAGTAGACCAGGACAAGATAAAGCTGATCGATAAAGAAGGAGCATGCATGACATTAACTTTAAACCTTTATGGCGACATCATGGATGCAGACACGAGAAAGATCTATGCAGTAAGCGATCTACCACATGATTTGAATCGAATCGGCTTGCAGATGCCGCAGAGTTGGAGGGAGGTTGACCGGGTATGAGTACACTATTACCGGCACCTGGGGTTATAGCAGTACCAGGGAAATATTACTTTGGGGCAGATGAGGTCATGGGATATCTCGGATGCAAAGAGAATAAGGCCTACGGAATAATCAGGGGACTGAGAAAGGAGCTTATTGATGCTGGCAGGTTATATCCTGGAGTACCGCAGGGAAAAGTTCCCAAAAAATATTTTTTAGAGAGGTGCATGATTGAAGAATAGGAGGTGGAAGATGGCGTATTACGAGACATGCGATATATGCGGTGCGAATCTTGATCCTGGTGAACGATGTGATTGCCAAGAAAAAAGGGAGCGCGAAACACAGAATTTACAGAGCATGTTTAGAATGGGAAGGAATGGCCAGATGCAGTTGAATTTATTTCAGGAGGTGATTGGTGTTGACAAAAAAGCTGTTAGATAACAGCAAAAGGGAAAGAATGCTATTGAATGTGGAGTATCGCTATGTTACAAGGGCTTCTGGAGTTGGGGTTTATCTGATCTCAATACCAGAACTTAAGGACAGTATACCAGAAAAGATAGCGGTGCTGATCATTAAACTTTTTTGTTCCTATTCAGTGGCTTATTTCGCATCACTATGGCTGGTACAAAGCGCATTTATGAAGCGTGGATATGAAGCATATGGAGGGGAGTACATCTTAGTCGTGTTGATATTTTTGTTTTCCTACTATATGATACATACATTTTTTAAATATTTTCGGAGGACAAAGATTTGGACAAATAAGGAGTAGGAGAGCTGTCTAAACTGAACCCATGCAGAACATTACATATGGAAAAAGAGCACTCGGCAAAAGCCAGAGCGCCCAAAACGGATATCCATATTGTAACAGGTTTTGCATAATGAATCAATCCAAAATTACAATATGGAGGTAAATATCTATGTATGAATTATCTATTTCTAAAAAGTATCCGCCTGCTGATTACAATCTTTTGGGCAATACAGATGTATTGGTAGAGGTGCCGGATATCAAATCACCAGTAATCCAGTCCATTCGCTTGGATCCGGATCCTAAAAAAGGAGACGTTTATATCCACCAGAAAGAAAAAAAAGAGTATACAGATAAGAAGACCAATGAATTTCATCCTGCAACACCTGCTTTATATGCGCTCACTAAAAATGGCTTGGGGAAACTCGCAGATAAAGCTGGTATCAAGATGATCCTGAGTGAGCATGTGATACCGACTACATGCCAGAAATGCGTTGCAGTTAACCAGAACAGTGGAAGGGTAGTGCAGTGCGGAAATTGTCGTAATAAGGACGTGGCATACCATGTTAAAATCTCCGTTCCACAGCTTACTGGAGAGATACTGACAGTTGATGATACACATGAAATTATTGTTGAAAATACTATTCAAGGAATGACGGATAAACAGAAAGCTGAGTTTATGAAGCATCTTCCGCAGATTTGTGAGGCAAAGGCGCTGAACGGGGCTATAAGGACGGCATTGCATATCAAAGGTACTTATACACTCGAGGAATTGAAGAAACCATTTGTTGCAGCCTATTTAGTCCCGAATCTTAATCATAGTGATGTAAAAAAGGCGGCTATCGAAAACATGTTCCAGTCGTCACAGAGGGTGTTTGGTAGTGTACCTAGCGTGGAACAGATTGAGACACGCGTCCCAGAAAGCGAGCATTCTGCGATAGAAGCCGCGGATGGTGAAAATTATGACAATTTTATTGATGGTACGTATAAGGAGGAGGCGATTGAAGAACCGGAAGAGGCGCAGGCTGCAGAAGTACGGACAGAAGATTTTTATTGTGACAAGTGTGGACGGCATATTGAAGAACGCGTCTGGAATTATAGCATAGAGAAGTTCAGTATGCCGTTGTGTTATCAGTGCCAGAAGGTTGCCAGAAATGAACAGAAGGGAGGCCGGAGATGAAGATAATAAGGGTATCCACGGAGATGGAATTATCAGAGCATGAATTTCCAGAGGGTTCTTACTCCCGCCAGAATGCAGTATTGCGCGAGTTAATCGGGAACGATTGTAATATATATGAACATGTTTTACCGGAGCGACTTTATAAAGAGATGCATATGATTGGGCAAGTAACAAATGTACCAGGACAGTGTGTGAGCATGTTGGTCGATGAAGAAGGATTGTATAAGAGATCCAGGTCGAATCTGATTGGCAGCTATCTCTATGGAACAGATGTACACGGGTATCCTGTCATGGGAAATATCCTTATCGTCGGGGAAAAGTGGGGAGATGAAGGGATAGATTTTTGCGGTATTGAGAAATCTGTATTTGAGTCACTTCAACAGCAGTTAAATGATATGATTTCTGCTTTTAAGACATCAAAGGAGGGATGAAGTTTATGAAAATTATGCATACAGCGGATTGGCATATTGGATCCTTTAAGGGGCCGGAGAAGAATGGTGCTAATCTCAGACTGCAGGATACGATCAAGTGTCTGGAGGAGATGGTAAGGGTGGCAGAAAAGGAGTGTCCGGAGCTGGTACTGGTGGCAGGAGATATCTTCCACCAGGCGGAGATCTGGCAGGGACGGAGCCACAAGGAGTTACATATCGCACGGTCAATAATCAAGAAACTTTCGGAGGCAGCCGACGAAGTGATCGTCATGAGGGGAACGCCGAATCATGACGCAGCGGAGATCTTTATGTCCTTGGAAGATACTTTCGAGAGATTTCCGAATGTGAGAATTGTCACACAA
>VSOD01000121.1 GCA_009774655.1 Lachnospiraceae bacterium | reverse complement strand
CTTCTCAATTTCCTGTACTTTCCGGTGCTTATCGCTATTTGTCATATATTTTAAATCTGTATTCTCTTTATGTAGTTCTTTTCTGCTGTACCCGCATTCGCTCCATCTGCGGATGCTGTAAGTCCACTCGCCCATCGCCCTGAACAACCTTGCTGCAGCCCTGTCATTCTCGAAGGCCACATCCCATTCATAAAGGCAGTTCATAAGCTGCGAGGCTGAGCTGTCTTCCCTGGTCACATACACTGCAAGCTCCTCAAGTATCTCTTCTGTCTCATCCCGATCTTTTGTTTCCTTGAGCAAAAGACTGAACACCGTCTTATATTCTTCGTTTTTGTCAACCATATTCCCCGAACCACAGGCTATGACCATCTCCTGATCAGGCATATAATACTTCTGGCTTTGTCTGCGAAGCAGTCCCCGATACTCCTTTTTTGTTTGCAGGAAAGGATCTATGATATATTCTCCATCCAGCCACAATATCCCCTGTTCCTCCAGATACGGAAGATATTCCTGCACGACCTCACTCATGTCTCCGATCAATTCCTCCATCTTATTTCCGTCTTCCGCCCATTGCACAAGGATATCACAGATCTGTTTCAAGGTACATACGCCATACAGTGCAAGACATGTCTTCACCACATAACGGATCAAACAATAAAAACCGATCCGCTCCTGAATCTCCGGCTTTTCCAATGTTCTTAAGATGTCCCCTACTTCTTTCGTGACCGCAAAAGATCCATTATCATTTTCAACAAAATAGAAGACCCATCCATACGGCACAAATGCATTGATGACATTGATCGCCTCCACCGTATCGATCGGTTCATAGTTCATGATCCGCAGCAGCAGATGAAGCTGCCCAATCTCCAGCATATCAAATCTGGACTCGAAATATCCGGGGATATCTTCATACAGCCCCTCTTCCTTCTGCTGACGGTTCAGCCCCTCATCAGGCTCTTTATCCTTAACGCTTCTCCATATCATATCGATCAGCTGATCGGGGGCCCTGTGCAGGGCTTCTCTCAGATCTTCTGTCACTTCTCCCCTAATCGTATAACGGTCGGTGAAAAGATCCGTGAGTTTCTTCACTTCCTCCTCTAATCCCTTCTCTTTGAAAAAACGCTCTACCTCTTTTTGTATGTCTTTTTCCATATCCGGTTTTCCTCCGCTTGTCCTGTAGCTGTTTTCCTCATCCTGAATTCATCCAACCGGGATTTCTTTCCTTCACTCCCGGTCTCTTTCACGCATTCCCCAGTCTCCATATCATTGTAACACAAAAAGGCAAAAGTGAAACCACTTTTACCTTTTATATTCTAACGGTTCAACCTTCGGCTGCACTGTTGCCTGTTATACTCTGTTCCCCGTCATGCCCTGCCTTATTCCTGTTATGTCATTTACTATATGTCCCTCACATCATCTGTAACAGCATGATATGATACTCCTCATCCTGCACGATCCGCCCCAGCACTGCCCTCACACAGTCATCCTCGATCATCTTCATATGCTGCTCATACTGACTGATCGCCGCCTTCTCGGCCTCCATGTTGGCCGACAGGATTTCCGGCAGGCTGCAGGCCATCTCCACATAGGAGGGCGTCCACTGCTGCGATCTGCCGTTCCGTGTCGGGGTCGAATAATCAATACTCCCGCCCAGCAGCATGATCAGCTCTCCCAGCTTCTGCAAATGAATCATCTCCGCCATGGCGATGCCCAGCAGCGTCCTGGCTTCTGCGCAATGTCCGCAGCACATGCAGCTTTCTCCCTGGATATACTGGGTAATGGCGGGCAGTTCCGATACCGCTCCGCAGTAATCCACTGTCAACAACTTGGCATAGAACGGATTCTGCTCCTGCACCCTGGCGGGCGGGTAGGGGAAGGGCAGCATCAGCCGCGAGATACCGCTGAAACTGCAGTCACTTTGTAACATCTTTCCTTTTGCTTCCATAAATATCCAATCCTAATCTTTTTACATTCTCTATAAGATATTCTATGAAAGCACCCTCACATGGTGTGGCATTAGTGCACAAGCTGCACACAGCTTAGCATTATCGCCCAAATTATAAATCCCTCCCCGCAGAAAAGTCTCCACCCCCGCAGGCTACAGCATCCCCTCCTTAATCACGCCCTGATCCCGCAGCACCTTCTCCACCACCGTGCCTTTCACCACGCGCAGCAACGGCTTCTTTAAGGCATTCAACGGCCCCGGCAGTGCGATCTCAAGCGGAGACTTGCCGTCCATCAGCTTCACGCTGCTGCCAAGCAGTTCCCGAATATCATACACGCTGCCCCAGACTTCCGGCACGCCTCTGTCCACGCCCAGCAGTCCGTATACGGCTTCCATTGCCGTCCGCACGGAGTATTCTGTCGTGAACACCGTGTCTCTGGGCGTCTCAGCGAACTGCCCCAGGAAAGCAAAGTTCACGCAGCCGTCGGGAATCACATCCGGGCGGTCTCCTTTTGTCCTGGGCATGAAAAATGCCGTAATATAAGGCATCATAGTCGGCACGCAGACCGCGCTGTGCTCCGCCAGTTCCTCGATCTCTTCCTCCGGCACGCCCAGATGATAAAGCCACTCTGCCGTGATCTCCTTACCGGTACATTCCTTCATCGGTTTTTTGATATAATCGCCGGGCACATCCGTGAACAGGCCGTAAACCCATACGCAGACCTGCTCTTTTTCCTGTTTCTTGAACTGTCCCTGTCTGTTGATCGTCCAGCTCAGCAGCCAGGAGGAATCCTGACAGCTTACGATACCACCCGTCACGACCCTGCCGCTTTTGGGGTCACGCTTACAAATATTTGTGATATAAGGCAGAATCTTATCATCCAGTGTGGTCACTGTGGCGGATTCCCAGTTGGTCTTCGCAACGTCGGAGCAGAACTTTTCCGGATGGCCGAAAGCCTTATCCTGTGCAGCTATATTTTTCCACAGGTTCCAGCAGCCGCTGGTCCTCACTTCGGCGTCGCCGTTGGGCGCATGGTTCTGGTCGCCGTACACGGTGCCTTCCGTACAGCTCCCGTTGGTAACGAATACCAGATCGTTTTCCGTGAGCATAATGCCCTCTTCCACACCTTTTACCCTGCACTCGATGGCTTTTGCCACTTTCCTGCCGCCCTCCGTCTCAAAAATAACATTTGTTACTTCCGTGTTAAAGCGAAATTCCACGCCTGCCGCTTCCAGATATTTCTGCATGGGCAGGATCAACGACTCGTACTGATTGTATTTCGTGAATTTCAACGCGCTGAAGTCCGGCAGCCCTGCAATGTGGTGAATAAATCTCTGGAAGTACAGCTTCATCTCCAGCGCGCTGTGCCAGTTTTCAAAGGCGAACATGGTTCGCCAGTACAGCCAGAAGGTGGATCCGAATACTTCTTCATCGAAGACATCCTCGATCGTCTTATCATACAGGTCTTCGTCCTTTGTCATAAAGAGCTTCATAATCTCCATGCAGCCTTTCCGGCTCAGATTAAACTTCCCGTCCGTATGAGCGTCCTCGCCGCGGTTCATAGTAGCGCGGCACAGGGAATAATTGGGGTCTTCTTTGTTAAGCCAGTAGTATTCGTCCAGCACGGACACGCCCGGCGTCTCCAGCGAAGGGATGCTGCGGAACAGATCCCACAGGCATTCGAAATGGTTCTCCATCTCTCGGCCGCCCCGCATGATGTAACCTCTTGTGGGATCAAAGATACCGTCGCAGGCGCCGCCCGCAAGGTCCATGGCCTCCAGAATGTGTATGTGATCACCGGGCATCTGTCCGTCTCTTACCAGGAAACATGCCGCCGCCAGAGAGGCCAGCCCGCTGCCTACAAGGTAAGCGTGTTTCCCGTCCACGCCTTCCGGTTTTCTCGGTCTTGCGAAGGCTTCATAGTTGCCGCTGCTGTAATAGATTCCTTTGCTGTTTCTGGCGTCTTTTCCAAGTTCCGTATTGCGGTACTCGGGCTGCGCATCTACATATTTTCTGCCGGTCGCTTTTCCGAAACCGGCTCCTGTACGCTGTCCGTCCTCTGCTTTTTTCTTTTCATGATTGTGCGCCGCATATGCGACTGCACCTGCTCCTGCCGCTACGGCTGCTACGCCTAATCCCAGTCCCTTTTTCTTTGCCATAATCTGATACCGCCTTTCCTGATCTGTTTTTAAGAATTTTCAAAATCTCTGCGGCCTTTTGCCTTTCGGCCTGCGCCGTCGCGGTTCCTTTCCGATACGACCATCGCTCCATCGTTATCCTGTCTTGGGATCATAAGGTTATGCCGCAGGTTCTGTTCTTCTTAGGAACCATCTTACACACCGGCAAAAAGAAATCCAACTTACAAAAAAGGCGAAATGATAAAAACTTTATCATTTCACCTTTTTTGATAAAAGATACAATTCAAAATTCAATTCTGTTCCGGCGCAGCACCGTCCCGCCGGGAAATCTTTTCAAAATTATGGATGGAGTGTGCAATATTCCCGTGCAGCGTAATGCTCATCTTCTCGACGATCGCCGTATAGTCTTCTTTCATCCCGCGGTCGATCCAGTCCAGCATAACACCCACAAACCCGTATTTATAGAATTCCGCGATAAAACTCTTATCCTCCGGCGCCAGTTCCGCGTCCGCACACTTTTCCTCCACCACATCGGCAATCAGCCGGTAGGTCAGTTCATACAGATAACTCTCCAGTTTGCTGCGTTCAACCGCCCGGTATACATTCATGATAAACTGTCTGTTCTCCGTAACTGCCTCGAAGATCTGCAGCATTCCCTCCTGCCAGGTATCATAGGTTTTCTTCCCCTGCAGCGCCTTCCTGCCGTCCTCGATGCAGCTCCACTCCACCAGATCGTAGATATCCTTGAAATGATAGTAGAAGGACATCCGGCTGATGCCGCAGTCCGCCGTCAGATCCTGAATCGTGATCTTATCCAGCTGTTTGTGCTGCAGCAGTTTCTTAAGGGACGCTTCCAGTGCGTGCTTGGTAGTATTCGCCATTATTCAATACCCATAAATCTTTTCAAAAGCATAAGAAGTTCGTCTATATTGACCGGTTTGGCCGTATGCGCATTCATACCGGATTCCAGACAGTGCTGTATATCTTCGGAAAAAGCGTCCGCCGTCATGGCAATGATCGGAATTGTGCGCGCATCTTCTCTTTCCAGCGCTCTGATGCTTTCCGTCGCTTCATAGCCCGTCATCACCGGCATACGGACATCCATCAGGATCGCTTCATAATAGCCGGCCTCGGACTGCTCAAATTTATCAAGGCACAGCTTACCGTTCTCTGCCCATTCCAGTTCCAGTCCCACATCCGACAAAAGCTCGTGCAGCACTTCCCAGTTTAAGCTGTTGTCCTCTGCCACCAGGACACGATGACCGGACAGATCCGGATGATTGTTCCTCTCGGCCTCTCCATCCGTGTCCACGCCCATGTATTTTTTCAATCCGTAGAACAGTGTCGATTTAAACAGCGGTTTCGCAATGAAACCATTGATTCCGGCCGTGCGCGCCTCCGCCTCGAAGTCGCTCCAGTCGTAAGCGGAGATCAGAATGATCGGAACGGAGTCTCCCAGGCTGCGCCTGATCTCCCTGGCAAGCTGAATCCCGTCCATACCCGGCAGCTTCCAGTCCAGAAGGATGATCTGGTAATCGTCTCTCTTCGCATGATGCTCATGCACCAGCCGCAATGCTTTCTCTCCGCTCAGAGTCCAATCCGCCTGGATACCGATGGATTCCAGTGCATCCACCGCCATGCGGCACAAAGTCTCGTCGTCATCCACCACCAGCATCTTCCATGCCGGAAGCACCATATCAACCTCTTTCACGGTCGCCCGCTCAAGGTCAAGCGTCACATGGAACTGAGAACCTCTGCCCAGCTCGCTTTCCACTTCGATCATGCCGCCCATGACATCTATGATATACTTCGTGATAGCCATACCAAGCCCGGCGCCCTCTGTCTTGTGCACCCGCTTGCTGTCGGCCCGCGAATAGGAATCGAAGATCTTGGCCATAAACTCAGGCGACATTCCTATGCCGTTATCCTTCACAAGAATATGCGTCCGGACATAATCTTCTCCCTGCGGCGACTCTTCCTCGTACAGAGTCAGTCTGATACAGCCGCCTTCCTGCGTATACTTGACGGAATTCGAAAGAAGATTC
The DNA here is from genome assembly GCA_009774655.1 of Lachnospiraceae bacterium. Classification (GTDB taxonomy): domain Bacteria; phylum Bacillota; class Clostridia; order Lachnospirales; family Lachnospiraceae; genus UBA3282. The sequence goes on along the minus strand of VSOD01000121.1, from coordinate 3,857 downwards.
AAAAGCACCTGATTCAGACGGACACTGTCGCAGTATACGTCTTCACAGAGAATATGATCTATATGCACTTCAAAGCTCTGGTTTTTGCCTTTTACCTGCGGCTGAACAATGCCAACGACCGCCTCGATGACTTCTCTTAAAGAGACCATATCCACTGTCAGCGTCATCTTACCGCTCTCGATCTTGGCCATATCCAGCACATCGTTGATCAGGCCCAGCAGATGTTTGCCGGAAAGGGCAATCTTCTTCAAGCAGTTCTGTACCTGGTCTCTATCATCTATATGTGTCGTCGCGATGGCCGTCATACCTACGATCGCATTCATCGGCGTCCGGATATCGTGACTCATATTAGACAGGAATTCGCTCTTGGCCTTCGTCGCTTCTTCCGCTGTCTTACGGGCCTCGTTCAATTCATTGATCTGTCGTATGCTTATTCTGTAATACTGGAAGAAGATCAAAAGAAGCATCAGCAGGATCGCACCGCATGCCAGCAGTGTGGCTATCGTCCTCTCCTCATTGAGCGATTGCACCGATTCATTCAGAACGCCAAAAGGCAGTACAATGACCAGATTCCATTCTGAATTGGGCAGCGCCACCGTGATCACCTGCTGTCTCTCGCCGCCGAACTCCAGAATGGCAAAATAGTCCCTGCCCTCCTTAAGCGTCTTCAACAGATCTTCAATATACAGATCGACAGCTTCCGTGTCATCCGCATACAGAGCACGTACATAACCCTGATAATCCGCATACTCTATATCCTTGTCCGGAATAACAAAAGTGCCGTCTTCCCTGATGATATGCGCATACATCTCGATATCTTCTCTCTCCAGCGCCAGCTCGTCATTGATATACTGTGCCGGCACGCCCATCACCGCCGCAATGCTCTCTTCGCCGTTGCTCATCGGATAATGCGCATAGACACCGAACAGCACAATCTGCTCTCCGGAATCGTCGGCAGCCACCGCCACCTTACGCTCGCCCTTTCTGAGCGATTTTAAGAAAGAATCCGGATCAATCAGCGTCGCCCCTTCTCCGTACAGAATCTCCATTTCTCCCGATTCCGCACACAACGCAAGGGACGCGAAGTCTCTGACCTCCGTCCTGTAAATCAACTCGTCATAAATCTGCCCCATATCCCCGCCTTCCGAGGAAACCACGGTCACTACCGCTTCCGCCTGGCTGAGGCGCAGATTGATAATGGTCTCAAAATGCTTGCTGATCCGCTCTCCCATGCTGCTCATATACATATTGCCCAGATCGTCTATCGTCCTTTCACTTTCCCGGCTCATATAGCTGCCCAGAAAAGCAAAAACACCCACACTGAAACAGATAAGCAAGACGAAACTTCCCATCAGAAATCTCGTCGCTCCTATTTTGACATGCTTCTTTTCGTTGTTATCCATCAGTGATTTCCTTCCGTAAAACCTTGCCATATATTATATAAATATAGCACATAGTCTTTTGACAGGCAAGTTGTTTTGGACATTCTGAACACAGCCGGGCAACAGTTCAGCCCGGCACTTTGCATTTACTGCAACTGCACTTTGCTTTGGCAAAGTGCGTGAGAATACGTAAATTTTGCCAAAGGAATCTGCCCCGCCACAGGCGGCCTGGAACGGGCTGGATACTCAGCCCATATAGGTCAGCCACAGCCACGAAACCGGGAAGATCAGCGCCAGCGCAGGCACCAGATCCAGCACTGGCGGATTCTTCAGCTTCGTCATCCGCAGCGCGTTGACGATCAGGATCATTCCGCCGCAGGAGGAGAAATCACTGATCATCTCCGGCGTCACATAAGGCATCAGTATCTTCGATAAAAAGTAAAAGCCAAACAGTACGATCCCCAGCGGAACAGCGATCAGAAGCTGCATCCATCCCGCCCCCGCCGCCGCAAAGAACACCGCCGCCGGAAGGTCCATCACCGCCTTGATCATCAACAGGGTAGTGTCCCCCGACAGTCCCAGATCCATGGCTCCCAGAATACCCGATGTGCTGACGCAGTACAGGGTAAACCCGGTCATCAGCGTTCCCGCATCGAACCCGGATCTACCGCCCGCCAGCTTCTGCGGCAGAGCCGCCACCCGATCGTCCAGCCGCAGGAAATGCCCGATCGTTCCGCCGATCAGGAAGGCGATGACCACCGCCGAGAAACTGGTTGTCCGCTCGATCAGCCGGATACCCAGCACCAATGTGACGATCGAAAAATAGATCATGGAATTTTCCTGTAACTTTTCCGGCACATATTTTTTCAACAGGCAGCCGATCACCGTGCCCAGGATCAGCGCACTCATATTCACCAATAATATATGCATAGCTTGATACACCTTACCTTTCTTACTTTTTTCGCCTTTTACCCATAGTTTGCCATCATCAGGTCTCATCCATCATAAAAACCCGCTGTGTCATGCAGGCACAGCGGGTCTTATTCTTTCGTCAAACATGTAAAACATATTCTATTGAGTCAGCACTCATCAAAAATCCCACGCCGGACACCGGCAGAAAATAATGCCCTCAACTTAATTACTGGCAACAGCTTCCAACTGCTCACAGTAACAGCATCTGCAGATAAAACCTCAGCTTACGTAATTATCAAAATATCCCTGGATCAGAATGACAGGCGTACCCTTGTCGCCGGAACCGCTGGTCAGGTCGCACAGAGAACCGATCAGATCGGTCAGCTTTCTCGGTGTCGTACCCTGCGATACCATATCGCCTACCAGATTGTCCTTCTTCTCGCGGATGCGGTTGGAGATCGCTTCCTTAAGCGCTTCGCCGGACAGGTCCTTGAAATCGTTGTCCGCCAGATATTTCAGCTTCAGCTCGTTGGGCGTGCCCTCCAGGCCGGGTGTGCTGGCCGGTGATACACAAGGGTCTGCCAGCTCCCAGATCTTGCCTACAGGATCCTTGAAAGCGCCGTCGCCGTACACCATCACTTCCACATGTTTGCCGGTTTTGTCCAGCATTTCTTTCTGGATATCCAGCACCAGATCCGTACACTCTCTCGGGAACAGCTTGATCGTGTCCTCCGTGGACTTGTTGGAGCCAAGCAGGCCGTACTTCTCATTACAGCCGCTGCCGTTCACCGGTCTTGTCAAAATATCATCCATACCCATGACACGCTCCGCACCTGCTGCCAGCAGCAGTCTCTTCGTGCGCGCTCTCGTGTGGATATCGCAGTTTAACACATTCTTCGTATAAGCCAGAATGCTGCGGCAGTCATTGGCAAAGATGATCTCCGCCTCCGCTCCCGCTTCTCTGATCACGTCGCCGTAATAGGACACATAATTCACTCCCGTAAAAGGATGTTTATTCTCTCCAAAAAGCTCTCTGTACTTCTCCAGTGTCAGCACGTCGCTGTAAGGGTTGATCCCCGCCGCATCCAGCTGATCAAAGGTAACCAGCTCATTGCCAACTTCATCGCTGGGATAGCTGAGCATCAGCACTACCTTCTTCGCACCCTTCGCAATACCGCGCAGGCAGATCGCAAAACGATTCCTGGACAGGATCGGGAAGATAACTCCGATGGTCTCTCCGCCCAGCTTCTCCTTCACATCCTGTGCGATGGCCTCTATGGAAGCATAATTGCCCTGCGCCCTCGCCACCACGGACTCGGTCACCGCGATCACGTCCCTGTCGCGAATGGCAAAACCCTCTGCCGCAGCCGCCTCTAAAACACTGCCTGTAACAATTTTGACAAGATCGTCTCCCTCTCTGATAATCGGACAGCGAATGCCTCTCGATACAGTTCCTACTTTTCTTTCCATCTGTTACCCCTTCTCTCTTAAGTTTTATATCCTGAATATCCATGCCTTTACAGAATGGCGCCGCTTTTTACTGTACCCGCAGCGCATCCTATT
>VSOD01000120.1 GCA_009774655.1 Lachnospiraceae bacterium | reverse complement strand
TCATTACAGCGCCCGCAAGGCAACAAAAAAAGAGCCGTCAACCGTCGACTGACCCGCCGATTTCATTCCTCTCGCTTTTTCGGCATAAATTTGCCGCTTTTTATCTATTCACACTTTCTTCGAAATGTCAATAGAAAAAGATTATAATTTTCTTCGACTTTTTTCGGATTTTTCTATTATTTTCCATGATTTTGTTATATAATCTTTTTATAAAGTTTAAAAGGAGGAATATTAATATGGCAAAAGAAATGATTGCAATGCTTCTTGCCGGCGGACAGGGTTCCCGTCTGTATGCGCTGACCGAGAAGCTTGCAAAACCTGCAGTTCCTTTTGGCGGCAAGTATCGTATCATCGACTTCCCGCTTTCCAACTGCGTTAATTCAGGCATTGATACCGTTGGAATCCTGACCCAGTATCAACCGCTGGAATTAAATGAGTACATAGGCAACGGCCAGCCCTGGGATCTGGACCGTCTTTACGGAGGTGTGCACGTACTGCCGCCCTACCAGAAGGCACACGGTTCAGACTGGTATAAAGGTACAGCAAATGCAATCTATCAGAATATATCCTTTATCGAACGCTATGACCCCAAATATGTCATCATCCTTTCCGGTGACCAGATCTGCAAGCAGGATTACAGCGCCTTTTTGAAATTCCATAAGGAGAAGAACGCGGAATTCAGCGTAGCCGTTATGGAAGTACCCTGGGAGGAGGCTCCCCGCTTCGGCCTGATGGTAGCCGACGAGAATGACAAGATCACCGAGTTCCAGGAGAAGCCAAAGAACCCGAAGTCCAATCTGGCTTCCATGGGTATCTATATCTTCAACTGGGATATCTTAAAACAGTATCTGGAGGAAGACGAAGCCGATCCGAATTCCGAGAACGATTTCGGCAACAACATCATTCCCAACCTTCTGCGTGACCACCGTCAGATGTATGCTTATCATTTCAACGGCTACTGGAAGGATGTAGGAACGATCGCTTCTTTATGGGAAGCCAACATGGAAGTGCTGGATCCCGAGCACAGCGGCATCAACCTTTTTGACGAGGACTGGAAGATCTACAGCCGCAATGCCGGCATGACCGGACACAAGATCAATCCCGGAGCAGTCGTGGAGAATTCCATGATCACCGACGGCTGCCGGATCAAGGGCAGCGTGAAGCACTCCATTCTTTTCGGCGGCGTGAAAGTGGATGCCGGCGCGGTTGTCGAAGATGCGGTACTGATGGGCGGCACGACCGTCAGGGCAGGTGCCGTGGTGAAGCACTGTATCGTAGCCGAGAACGTAACAATCTGTGAGAATGCCGTGGTGGGCGCAATGCCTTCGGGCGATGAGAACGGCGTGGCAACCGTCGGTTCCGGTGTTACCATCGGTGAGAATGCCGTGGTGGGCCCCAACGCCATGGTCAGAAATAATGTAGAAGGTGGTGAAGAGCAATGGTAAAATCAAACACAAGTGTAGTCGGTATTATTTTCCCAAACAGTTATGATGCTCTGGTTCCGGAACTGGTCAGCGTGCGTTTGATGGCTTCCATCCCCTTTGCCAGCCGTTACCGTGTCATTGACTTTATTCTGTCCAGCATGACCCACTCCGGCATTGACAATATCTCTGTCGTGGTGAACAAGAACTATCACTCCTTAATGGATCATCTGGGTTCCGGCCGTGAATGGGATCTGATCCGCAAGAACGGCGGTCTGCGCATCTTCCCTCCTTTTGCAGAGAAGGAAGTAGGCGGTCCTTATGTAGGACGCGCCAGTGCACTGGCAAACCTTCTGGACTTCCTGCGGGATCAGAAAGAGAAATATGTGATCATGTCCGATACGAATGTGGTGGTGAACTTTGATTTCAGTGCCATGCTGCAGGCCCATATCGACAGCGGTGCGGATATGACGATCGCCTACAACGAGCAGGAGATTCCTGAGGAACTGCTGAACTATCCGACCAATGACAGGATCTTCTACTATACCTTTGATGTGGAAGACGGACGGCTTAAGAAAGTTTACATCAATCCGAAGACCGACGGCGTACAGAAACTGTCCATGAATATCTTCGTTGTCAGCCGCGAGCTTTTGATCGATATCGTAAACGATGCTTACATTCAGGGACGTTCCTTTTTTATGCGTGATGTTATCATGCCGCAGCTTGGCAAGCTTAATGTACGGGCCTACAAGTATACGGACTATGTGGCACGCATCAGCGGTATGAAGAGCTACTTCGAGGAAAACATGAAGCTGCTGGATGACTATAATCTGGACGCGCTCTTCTCTTCCGCTCCCATCTATACGAAGATCCGCGGCGATAACCCGACCCACTACAAGGACGGTGCCAAAGTGCAGAACGTAATGATGGCTGACGGCTGCGTGATCGAGGGCGAAGTAGAGAACAGCGTGATCTTTAGAGGCGTTAAAGTCGGCAAAGGCGCTACCGTGAAGAACTGCATCCTGATGCAGGATACCGTGGTGGAAGCGGGCGCGAATGTGGAATATCTGATCACGGACAAGAATGTGACGATCACCGCCGGTAAAGAGATGAAAGGCACGGATACCTTCCCGGTTTATATCGAGAAGTTTAAAGTGGTATAAGATTTCGTCCGGCCCGGATAGCCGGCTGTGGATCTGCTTTCTTACACAAAAAGTGAAAATGCGGGATGGGAATCGCCTGTCCCGCATCTTTTTATGCTCAATTTGTCCGGCGCCGCCTTGAATTGTTAAAAAAAGCCCGACAGCTTTCATCTCTCGACTCCTGCTGTCAGGCGGTTATTTTACGCTGTAACGATCTCCAGATACCCCACCATCTTACTCAGATCGAACTCTTTCAGCACACCCTGGTTCGGCTCGTAGTAATGGCCGTCAAATCCTACCAGATAATGACTGTATCTGCCCATCTTCTCCATGATGATGCAGCAGTGCGGCAGCTCCACATGCTTGCCCAGCGTATAGACGATCTTGTCCGCATGACGAATTCCCAAATACTCCAGCGTGGCAATCATCTTGCTCATGTTCGCCTGCCACTCACGGCACTTCATGATATCACATGCTTCATCCAGCGAAGTACCCGCAATCATGGCTATGCAGGCCTGTCCGCACAGACCGTCCCAGGGCTGCGTCACCAGATCCACGCTGTCGATCTTACGGATCGGATGTTCCGTGCTGTAGGGACTGCCTCCCATGCTCACCACATTGCCCACGATCTCGATCGAGATCAGATACTTCTTGCCCAGCTCCACCTTGGACAGCGTATCCGGATTGACCGGAATATCATAATACCCCTGTCCCTTCGGCACCAGATCACATATAAAGCAGACGTCGTCAAAGCACACCCTGACCGGCGCGTCTCCCACCTTCTCACACACTTCCCATACATTAAAGGGCACCGCGATCGTGTTCTCATTCTCACGGAATTCCACCGTTCCTTCAAATTCGTATTTCATTGATAACCCCGCCTTTCTGCAATTTTAACTGCTCTTATTTTATCATGAACCCCTGCCCGAAAACAACTGTATTTTAATTTACTCGTCCTGCACGCCGTCTGCCTCTTCAAAGCTGATATTCAGATCCACATTCCCTTCGATCCCTGCAACTTTGCCCTCATCCGTATACTGCCAGATCTTAAAGGCATAGGGATAATACATCGGTTCGTCATAGAAAGCAACCCATTTGTCATACGCCTCCAGCTGTGCCAGATCAAGCATTATCATGAATGTCTTCATATTGCCGTAGATCATCGGCGTATAGCCCGCCTCCCTGATCTTCTCACAAAAGGCGATGCAGTAGCGCGTCCGCTCCTCCTTCGTCAGATCCTTCGTTCTGGCGCTGGTATTGGAGACCGCCTCCACATCAATGACCACCGGATAGTCGATCGGGTAAGGCTCCAGCGCATCCAGCACGAACTGCGCCTCTTCTTCCGCCTCCTCCACACTGACCGCCTGCGTGAAGAAATATACGCCGACACCGATATCATTGTTCAGCGCGCCTTTAATGTTGTCCTTGAAATTCTCATCCTCCTGAATCTCACCCTTCGTGTATCCTCTGAGCCCCAGACGGATGAAGGCATATTCCACGCCGTCGCCGGCCACCAGCTCCCAGTCGATCTCCTCCTGATATTTCGACACGTCAATCCCCTTGCGGGAAATCCACTGACTGTTGTCATAATAGTTCATGACCTGATCGCCGTTCCTGACAAACTTCTCCAGATCGTATGTATGCCGTGCCAGATCATCGGATATGGGAAAAAAGTGATACTCCCCCGCATCTGCCACCACGATCTCATCCGGATAGAAATAACGGAGCATGGCAAGCGTCCCGTCACCGTTCAACATCAGTTCTTTTAATTTATCCAGAAAATCAGACTGTACCGCCTGCGTCGTCTCGTCGGCTGTCTGCGTCACTGCGTTGGCGATCATAGCGTCCACCTCGCCCTGCGTGTAAGTGACCGTCTCATCCATCCGCACAGACTCCAGCTCATTCATGACCACCGTATTTTCCATCTGGATAGCCCGATAGCGAAATACCATGATCAGCGTGATCGTAATAGCCGTCAAAGTCACCAGACAAAGTATGATCGATCCCACCAGGATTCCATTCTCGCTTCTCCTGCGCTTTTTCTTATGTCTCTTACTCCGCAAATTCATTTCCTGCATACGTTTCTCCTATCTTTGAAAAATCCGTCATCCTTAAATCCGCTCGCCAAAATAGCTCTTATAACCTTCCCCGAAAATCTCCGTGGCGCTGGTCACGATCATAAAGGAATTCGCATCTTCCTCCCTCACGATCTCCTCCGCTCTCGGAAATACCGTCTTCTTCATCGCACACATGATCACCCGCTTCTCATTGCCGCTGTAGGCGCCCTGCCCGTTGATATAGGTAGTACCCACATCCAGATCCTCCAACAGCCGCTGTGTGATCCGCTCCGGCCTGTCACTGATGATATAGAGAAGTTTCGCCTCGTCCCGTCCGTAGAGCACCACGTCCATGGCCACCGAGCAGCACCCTACCGCCACCGCCGCATACAGCGCAGCGCTGACATCCCGAAAGACGATCCCCGACAGTGTCACCACCGTGGCATCTATCATCAGGAAAAGATTACCCGTCTTCAGATGCGGCAGTTTTAACTTAAGCGCCTTGACGATGATATCCACACCGCCACTGGTCGCCCCGGCCCGGAAGATCACACCGATGGCGATTGCCTGTATAATACCGCCCGCCACCGCTGCCAACAGTATATCATCGGTAGCCGCCTCCACGCCTGATAACATATTGGTAAAAAAGGAAATCGATACCGTGGCATAGATCGTCGAGATGGTCAGACCGATCCCGAATTTCCACACGCCAAAGACCAGAATCGGAATATTTAACAACAGAATCAGAGTACCGGTACTGACCGGCACCAGTCTGCTCAAAATGATCGCCACGCCGGTAAGCCCGCCCGGCGCCATGTCATTGGGATCGATAAAAAAACTAAGCGCTACAGCATAGACAAAAGTCGCCACTGTTATAATAATATATTTCTTTACCCATTCTGTCTTGCTTTTTTTTGAATTTTTTTTATTTTCCATCATGCTCTGCCTTCCCCTCATGCCACAGTCAGCGGGCTAAACTCATCTTCTCCTATAGTGTAACCGCATTCCCTTCATTTCATGACTACGTATCCTGTCAAACCGCCTGCACAAAATCCATAAGATCCGCACAGAAAAACCATGCGGATCCTGTCGTCTCTATTTCGTTTTCAGTCCGTAAGTCCGCCTGCCCGGCGTGTCAGATACCGGTGTCAGATGCTGGCCCGGATCAGCTTCGGCTGGTAGCCGTTTTGCTGCAGCGATGATATGATCTGGTTCTTATGTTCCGTCCCGAAGGCCTCCATGGTGATGCGCAGCTCCACCTCCGCATTGCGGTTGATGGAGACGAACTGGTTATGCTCTAACTTGATCACATTGCCGTTTTGCTTCGCGATCACGTCCGCCACTCTGGACAGCTCGCCCGGCTTATCCGGCAGAAGCACGGATACCGAGAAAATCCGGTCCCGCAGCACAAGGCCCTGCTGCACCACAGAGGACATGGTGATCACGTCCATATTGCCGCCGCTGAGAATCGCCACGACCTTTTTATTCTTCACATCCAGATGCTTCAGGGCCGCCACCGTCAGCAGACCGGAGTTCTCCACGACCATCTTATGATTCTCCACCATGTCGAGGAAAGAGACCACCAGCTCCTCATCCCCCACCGTGATGATGTCGTCCAGATTTTCCTTAAGATAAGGGAAAATGTCCGTGCCCGGTGTCTTGACCGCCGTGCCGTCCGCGATGGTGTTGACCTTCTCCAGCGTCGTCACCTTGCCGGCCCGCACGGATTCCTGCAGACAGTTGGCCCCTGCCGGCTCCACGCCGATCACCTTGATCTTGGGATTTAAAAGTTTGGCCAGTGTAGACACACCGGTAGCCAGTCCGCCGCCGCCCACCGGCACCAGAATATAGTCCACCAGCGGCAGTTCCTTGATGATCTCCATGGCGATGGTGCCCTGTCCCGTAGCCACGTCCAGATCGTCAAAAGGATGCACAAAAGTATACCCGTTCTCTGCCGCCAGTTCATAGGCTCTGGCACAGGCCTCGTCGTACACGTCGCCGTACAGCACCACCTCCGCGCCGTAACCTTTCGTCCTGTTCACCTTGATCAGCGGCGTGGTCGTGGGCATCACGATCACCGCCTTCACGCCGTAGCACTTCGCCGCATAGGCCACGCCCTGCGCATGGTTCCCGGCCGACGCCGTGATCAGCCCCTTCGCCCGTTCTTCGTCCGACAGCGTACTGATCTTATAATAGGCGCCCCGCAGCTTATAGGCCCCCGTCAGCTGCATGTTCTCCGGTTTCAGATACACCTTGTTCCCTGTCCGCGCACTGAAATGATCGCTGTAGATCAGCTTCGTCTCGGATGCCACCTCCTTGACGATCTCATATGCCTCCTCGAACTTATCCAATGACAATTCCTTCATCGCCTGTCTCTTTGCTCCTTTCCCGTCCCCTGTAAAAATACCCTTCCGCACTTCCTTCAACCAATCGCTTCTCAGCGCTCTTCTTCCTCTTCCCCGGCAGTCTGATCCACCGAAAACAGCGCATCCACAAACTGGTCCGCGTCGAACTTCTGCAGATCTTCTATGGTCTCCCCGACGCCGATATACTTGACCGGAATCTGCAGCTGCGACTGGATCGCCACCGCAATGCCTCCCTTGGCCGTACCGTCCATCTTGGTCAGGATAATGCCCGTCAAGTCCGCCACCTCGCCGAACTCCTTCGCCTGCTGCAGCGCATTCTGGCCGGTGGTGGCGTCAAGCACCACCAGATTCTCCCGGTGGGCATCCGGAAACTCTCTGTCGATGATCCGGTTGATCTTCTTAAGCTCCTCCATCAGGTTCTTCTTATTGTGCAGCCTGCCCGCCGTATCGCATAAGAGCACGTCGATATTCCTCGCCTTCGCCGCATTCACCGCATCGAAGATCACACTGGCGGGGTCGGAGCCCTCGCTGCCGCCGATCATATCCACCCCTGCACGGTCCGCCCATTCACTCAGCTGTTCGCCTGCCGCCGCACGGAAAGTATCTGCCGCCGCGATCAGCACCCGCCTTCCCTGCCCTTTCAGTTTCCCGGCCAGCTTGCCCACGGTGGTGGTCTTGCCCACGCCGTTGACGCCGATCACCAGTACAACAGACTGTCTTTCCTCGAAGACATAGGCCGTCTCCTGCACCTGCATCTGCTCCTTGATATTCTGAATCAGAAAGGACTTGCAGTCTGCCGGTTCCTTGATATGGTTCTCCTTCACCTGCTCCCGCAGCCGCTCCAGAATCGCCTCGGTGGCCTGTACCCCGATATCGCCCATGATCAGAATCTCTTCCAGTTCTTCATAGAAATCATCATCTATGTTGGAAAATCCGTTAAACACGGAATCGATCCCGTGAACGATATTGTTCCTCGTCTTTGTCAGTCCCTCTTTTAATCTTCTGAAAAAACCCTTCTTCTCTTCACTCATCAGTCATCCAATTCCTTATCGATCAAATTTACGCTTACCAGTGTTGACACACCTTTCTCCTGCATCGTGATACCGTAGAGGCGGTCCGCTTTCTCCATCGTGCCGCGCCTGTGGGTAATCACGATAAACTGTGTATTCTTCGTCAGCTTGTGCAGATACTTGGCAAATCTTCCTACATTGCTCTCATCCAGCGCCGCCTCTATCTCGTCCAGAAGACAGAAGGGCGACGGTTTTAAGTTCTGGATCGCAAACAGCAGACAGATCGCGGTCAGGGACTTCTCCCCACCGGACATCTGCATCATGTTGACCAGCTTCTTGCCGGGCGGCTGTGCAATGATCCGGATGCCCGCCTCCAGCACGTCCTCGTCCTCCATCAGCTCAAGCGCTCCCTTACCGCCGCCGAAAAGCTCCTTGAACACCTTGTCGAACTCTCTGTTGATCTGTGCGAATTTCTCATTGAACTGCTTACGCATGGAGCTGTCCAGCTCTTCGATGATCCCCAGAAGCGTTTTCTCCGCTTCCACCAGATCGTCATGCTGGGTCTTTAAAAAGGTGTAACGCTCCATCAGATTCCTGTAATCCTCAATGGCATTGACATTCACGTCCCCCAGTTTGCGGATCGCATCTTTCAGCGCCGTAATCTCCTTCTTCATGGCGGGCAGATCGTTCATCTCCTCATCCTTCATGGACTCCGCATCGGAGAGGGTGATCTCGTATTCGTCCCACATATAGTTGATCTGGGACTCAATGGACTCTTCCATCCGTTCCCGCTGGCTGTTGAGACGGTACACTTCCTTATCCAGCGCCGTCATCCGCTCGGACAGTTCTTCTCTTGTGGCAAAGAAATTCTTCTGTTTCCCCGCAAGCTCTTCCTTAAGGGCAATATCCTCTTTCAGTTTCGTCTCCGCGTCCGTCTGGGCGGAGTAGGAAGAAGCAATTGTCTTCTCGATCTCCAGAATACTAGCTTTCTTGCGCTCCACCTCTTCTTTGCCCAGATGCAGACCTTCCTGCACCTCCTTAAGCTCTGCGCTGTGGCGTGCGATCTCGCCCTCCACACGTTCCAGATTCTGTCTCTGGAAATCCGCGCTCTGGCGCATTTTCTCCACTTCCACATCCCACTCGGATACTTTGGCCGACTGTTCTGATTCCTCCGCCCGCTTTGCCTCCAGCTGCTTCTGGAATTCGCCGATCTGCGCTTCCACGTTCTTCTCCAGCGCCTCGGAATCTGCCAGCTCTCTTAAATTTTCATCCTTATTGACCTGAATCTCCTTGATCTGCAGCTCGATATCCTGCTGTTCTACTTTCAGTTCGTCGAAGCCTTCCTCCGTCTCGCTCTTCTTCTCCCGGGCCTGCGCCACGCTCATTCTGGCCGTATTCTGCTCGATGAACTTACGCTGCAGCTGCCCTTTGATATCCTCGATCTCCAGACGAAGCTTATTCCTGTTTCTTTTCGTCTGCTCGATATCATTTAACAGATTGTCGATATCCACCACGTACTGCTTAACCTTCCTGCCAAGCTCCTCCATCTCCCGGCGTCTGCCCAGCAGATTGGAGTTGTTCTTGAAAGCGCCGCCGCTGATGGCACCGCCGGGCACCAGCAGTTCGCCTTCCAGCGTAACCATACGGATACCGTAATCGAACTTTCTGGCGATCTTCACGGCATTGTCCACGTTGTCCACCACCACGATACGTCCTAACATCGCTTTCGCCACGTTCCGGTATTTCTTCTCCACCTTTACCAGCTCGTCGGCCATACCGATTACGCCTTTTTCCTTCAGGGCGTCAGGATTCTTAAACTCCTGGGGGCGGGTAATACTGGTGAGGGGCAGGAAGGTGGCACGGCCCGCCCGTGCCTTTTTCAGATAACCGATCATGCGCTTGGCGGTCTCCTCATCCTCCGTGACAATATTCTGGATGTTGCCGCCTAAAGCCGTCTCAATGGCCGTCTCGTATCTGGCTTCCGCCTGGATGATATCCGCCACCACGCCGATGATGCCCTTCTCC
>VSOD01000012.1 GCA_009774655.1 Lachnospiraceae bacterium | reverse complement strand
ATCGGGAAGCGTGCTGAAGATAAATAAAAGTTGAATAATATTATACTGCTGATGTTCAGCATGAGTTTGCCAGTGTTTAAGTATAAGTACTACCTCCGAAAAAGTTTTCTTTCAGCGAAGGGCGAAGCCCTAAAAAATTTGGGGCACTTGTCAATACTTATTTTGAATTTATACAGAAAATATGGCCACGTAGGGGTTCTGAAAAAAGTGGAGTTGAAATGCTCCACTTTCCACGGCTCCTTGTTTCTACCATCACTTTACCTGTATCTATCTCTTAAAGACATATAATATCCCTACCCCATAGAATCCGCCTCTTTTTACTTTTAAACAACCTATGGAGTCTCATCTGTTTGTTATAAAATTTATATAGATTATGCTTGGTGGAAACCAGAAAAAGTTCCAATTTCACCGACTTTAGCCTTTTTCTCACCGTCCTTTTATACCATCGATCATATTTCATGATTCCAAAAGGAACCTTATCTATTAGGGTATCATCTTTTATTTCCTTCAAAATTTCATCCAGCTTCACTTTCATCCGTGATCCATCCACATTAGAAATGGCATAATAAGCCGATGCAAAACGCAATAGAAGCCGCTTCTCATTTTCCAGCCCCATGCTCATAAAGTATTTTCCAAAGGTAATCAGAAACTTCAGTTCCAGTAAAATCACATCCAGTAAGTATGATTCCGGGCAGCCATGAGAATTGTTTTAATATTTTTCCGGTTTTTGGATCCACTTTAATGAGCTTTTCAGCGCTTGTCGCGCAGTAGGCATACCCGTTAACTCCCATGGCAGCATGATATAAATTTAAGGCATCACCATCTGGAGTACAAGAAGTAAAGATATATTTCCGTTCAAATTTACCGTCTTTATCTTTACTGTAAATGTATACTTCACGATATTCCTTTAGAATGGTAAGATATCTATGATTATTCTGCATGACAAACGCGGAATCACTTATAATATTTTTGACATATCGTCCATAATCCTCCACATAAAAGAAAACTCTTGTACTTTCTTCCGGTGCTGCTTCAAAAGATAAGTACTTTTGCCTCAGGTTCGCTGACGGATAAAGAAATAGGCCACGTGCTGTGATAATGTCTTTCTCTTTAACAGGATCTTTGACAAAATACTCTATGTCCTTATCCAATAACATATTTTCAGAATCTTCTTCTGAGATGTATAAAACAGGTGAAGATCCGACCTGCTCATAGGCACCCTCAGAGTTTGGCGCGAAAGTGTAATATATCGGCATACGGCAGGTGATTACCCACTGAAGCAGAAGATATACGGTCTTATTGTTAATTTTAAAGTCAAAAAAAACTTCGCCGGCACGTGCATGCCAGATTTCTACCTGTTTTCCAGTATCTGTATCCAGCGCAATCATTTTTTTGTCGAAGGCTATATACAATATATGGTGCTCTTCCAGGACTGCACAATAATTAAGCTGGTTTTTAAATGTTACTTTTATTCTCTCCCGATTCCCCGATACAGGATCATATAACAGGATCTGCTCATACTCTGGACAATGCAGTACTATAAAAAATTTATTAGACTGTTCAAGATAAGTGCAGATCTCTACATCAGATTCCTGCTCCACGTCATAAAAAGTAGATAAAAGACTGTCGGAAGCTTCGTCAATGGTGAGAATGCAGTTATTATCATATTCTACCAGTATATGTCCAGCGGTATCAGCATGGATTTTCTTGATATCAAGCCTGACTGTTGGAAACACATTTTCTGTTATGATGTCATTCTCAAGATTCCATTCATGAATAGCGCCGTTCTCATCAATAACATACACACACTGTCCAGCCATATGGGTCGCCATGCACTGTCTCAGCACCAGATTGCGATGGATTACAGCCTTTTTCTGGTCGATGTCATATATTTTGATTGTATCATCCCAACAGATGCATACTTTGCCGTCTTCAGTGCCCAGAAATTCTCCCCGTTCCGGGATGGCCTCACCGGGAAGTTCATCTATAATAGTCTTTTCCCCATTTTCAAAATTGAATAGAACAAGTTGTTTATCTGCATATATCAGGCATTTATCCTGGCATTCATTAAAAGCGCTTAAAGGTTCGTTGGCCTGTGTATCAAATGACTGGCCGGTCTTATACTGATAAATCAGCTGTAAACTGCTACAATCCATATCAAGACGGAAAAACGCCCATTCACTGGGACGGAATGATTTTTTTGTGATGAACTCTTCTGACAGTTTTATATGAAGAATGATCTGATCTTCCTGGGGCATGATGATGTGACATATATGCCCTTGTCCGGTATAAACATAGTATCTGTACAGGCTGCCATCATCAGCAGAAAACAATCTGACAGTATCCCCACCCCACACACCACATATATATGTGCCAAAAGGTGAAAATCTCATGTCATCAATTATGCGGTTTTCCTGCTTTCCAGTCAGGAACAGTTTCTCCTGGTTTTCACGGACATACTCAATATATGTTTTTCTTCCTTCTGCCATATCATCATAAAAACGGGTGAGAAATTCCTGTCTGGAATATACCGCGATCTTTTTGTCGGGATCCGATCCTTCCTGTGCGATAGAATTCCCTACGATAAAGGATGCGAGCATCCTGCGCGTCATCCTGTCCCACACACAGACCTGATCATCATCTCCTAGTGTCAGAATCCGGTCTGGATTACTTCGGGGAATAACAAAATCAGTATATTGTCCAATATGTCCCTCGAAAAGAAATGTCTGGTCTGTCACTTTACAGTTACGGAACGAAGCCGTAAGGCGGGATTCGCCAGTGCCGACAGAGCAGATCGTCTGATAAAAGCGGCAGTTACGCAGATCAAGTCCATCAAAAATCTCACCGGCAACCGTCTTTCGCACTTTTTTTATAATCTCGACAATATTACTTATCAGGTATTTGGGATCGACAGGGGAATACCTGTACATATCCAGCAGCTGGCGCAGCATTGTCTGCTCCGGAACGGAGGCCTGCGGGATATGCCAGTGATTTTCCGCATCCAGAACCGGCGTATTTCTGTGTTCTCCAAGAATTTCTCCAATAAACCTTTTGACTGTCTCATCAGGTATTTCATAAAAAACAGGCTCCAGGCACTGCCTGATACTGTCTGCCATACCATCACTGTCATCCAAGACAAAAGGGTGTGCATGAAAACACCGTTCATAATCATATATAGCAAGTGCTTCCCGCATACGCTGAATGATGTAATACGATGCAAAATAGTCCCTTATATGATGATGTATAAATGAATATCCATTTATACCATTCCTGTTCATGACCCCGAGTATATTCACGATAATATCCAGATACTGCATTGCTGGGATCTGGCGAAGCTGCTCCTTCGATTCTGCCAGGGAGCCCGTCTCAGACTCATATTCAAGGAAGACAGGAACCGCCACAGCATGTTCTGAAAGAATTGCGTCACAGAAAACCCTTTCGATTTCCTGTAGCAAATCATATTTTGAAAGCTGAAAAACGCCTCTGTCATTCATATGATATCCGATCACCGGGAGAATAAAGTCCATCGTAAACATCAACATTTTTTTAAGCAGGATATCATCTGCATATCCTCGTTTTATTCTTCCTCTTTCAGAATAAAAGGGCGTGCCTCTGTGAAAAAAATGGTATAAAATTTCCCCTCTGCTCAAGGGCTTGATCTTTTCCGCTTTATTTCTGCATGCAAACATGCATAAAAATAGAGGGATCCTCAGGCAGTCTAACAGTTCCGTATGTGCTTCGATCCATGCAATGTCTATGTCGGAGTAGCTGGCATAGGCAAGATAATCCCGGATATTCTCAGTTTCAAGCCCCTGCAAGGCAACATAATTAAAACCGTCAGGGAGATAATTTTCAGACATCCGCCTCGTTGTCAGGATAATGCGGACATTTGTGGAACGTGCAAGCTGTTCGATCTCATTGCGCAGGAGTTCCCTGACAGACTGCTCTGGTCCTGCTCCTTCTGCCTGTTTTGTGTTTATTTCGTTAAACCCATCCAACAAAAGAAGGTATTGCGGCTTTTCATTCTCCTTCTGGAATTCCTTTTCAATATCCCGTAACTGTTCCGGAGCATAGGACTCAAATTCCTTGTCATCTATGATCGACTTGATATATCTTGTGATATAATTGGTCTTTCCATATTTAGAGGAATACCATTCTCCGATGGTACTTGGGCATCTGTTCAGTTCTACATAGACCGGGATCATATCCGGCACCTGCGCTTTGTCTTTTAGCAGGACAGACAGCTGATGTGCCAGGAAGGTAGTCTTTCCGATTCCCCCTTCTCCCATCAGGACCAGGTGCTCATCTCCATGCTCCTGGAATATTTCCTGGACTGGTGCCACCCTGCCCTCCCTGTTAACAGCCAGCGGCTCATAATAAACGTCTTTATAAATGCCGTTCGGAAAAAGGGCCTCAAATATCTTGAGCCCTCCAAATTTATTGTTTCCTGAGCATAGTATCTCATAGTATTTTTGGCTCGCCTTCCAGATCTTAACGCGGATATCTTCCTGTTCTGTCTGTCCGGTACTATGGAACGGAGTGAACCATTTTTCAGAGATTCCAAGATTTTCTGCAAGACTGATCAGTTGATTTCCGTCAATTATCTCGATAGTAAATCCATATTTAATATGCTCATTTTTAAAGGCATTCCATTTTTCCATTTCCGGTTTTACCAGCTGTTTGGGCAGACACAAATGCCAGGAATGGATGTTTGTGTTTTTATGGACGGCAGTATTGAAAGACTCACGGATCTGCTTCCATTGTGTATCCTTTAGAACATCGCGAAAATACTTGCACTGGTAGATATCTATTCCATCAGGATGGGAAACGCATACATCTATACCGCCATCTCCCGGATTAGCAGCGATCTGATGTACCTCAAGCCCGGGATTGGCCAGGTCTAGCAGTTCCGCACAGAAAACTTCGAAACGTTCTCTTGCCCCGGCTGTTCCACCATTATGTCTTTCAAAATTTGTCCAACTTTCAACTGTACCCATCCCAAACCGCCTCACTGAAAAGAATTAATCTCTATACGCGCTGACTATGGAGATCAGCTCCGGGTCTTCTGATCTTTGCGCATCCTGGACAGCCCTCTGATAGTATGCATCTGACCCTGCACGGTTTCCCATATGGTTTTCAATCCCGCAGAGATTCAATAATATATGTACCTGCATCCCCGCTGCTGTCTCTTCCCACTCTTCCATACACTTTAAAGCCTGCATGAAATACGCCTTTGCATCTGGAAGTTCCCCTGACATAAGATAACATTCTGCAATGTCTGAAGTGATCTCGATCCTCGGCCATATCTGGCTGTTAAGAAGCTTTAGCGCCTGCATATATTCAGTAATTGCTTCCTTATACTGTTCTGACATCATGAGACACTCACCTCTGGCCTGGTGAAGCTCCATAAATCTCACACTATGTTCCGGAAGCGTCTTTTGCCAGATATCCTCTGCCTGTTTATAATAATTGAGCGCTTCTGCATACTCCTGGAGTCCCTGATATGCAGAAGCCATATTATAGTAGGTATTTGCCCGATCATCCTCCGGGGCATTTTGTATCGAATCATATATCAGAAGCACTCGCTCATATGTATCGATCGCAGTTTCCCCTTCTCCCTTCGCATCCAGAATGATACCTGCTGTATTTAGATTTCTTGCATAACTGATGCTGTCTTCGGTAAAATTATAGGCGCTGATATCAAGGGCCTTCTGTATATATTCTGCTGCTCCATCAAGTTCATTGTTATAATATAGGAACAGTGCATATTCATGGTAACCGTCACCCAGGTCTGGGTGATGTTTTCCCATATGTTTCTCCCTGAAGGATATTACGGTTTTGAACGCCCTGTCAGCTTTCTCATAATACCCCGGTACTCCATCGGCAGCCAGTTCCATGCATATAGACGCATATATATCATAATTCATGGCAGTTTCCGTATCCATTTCCCGGCCCTGGTCAAGATGTACTGCTTTTTCTATTTCATGATAAGCATCCTCGAATAATCCCATATCCCTGAGCACCGTGGCAATACTGGAATGGCATGTAGAAAGTTCTCTGTCAGATATGTTCTCAATCTGGATATCGTTATTGTAGGCTTTATAGTAGCAGGACAGCGCCTTTTCAAAATCTCCTTCCAGATGGTACACGGTTCCAAACTTATGCATAAGAAGAGAGTATTCTGACCTGCAGTAACTCTCTAAGTTTTCATCGAGGATTTCGTTATGTGGCCATTGGAAATCTCCATCACTTTTTACAGACGCTTCAAGAATTTCTAATTGTTCCCTGGCCTTATACAGGCTGTCGAGAGCTTCCGGAAACTTTTCGGTCTTTAAGTACAGGTCTGCCTGGTTTTTATAATCACGTATCAGATAGGCAGGATGCAGCGATCCATTGGAAATATCAACCTCAAGGATCTGGCCGATCAGTTTACTGCAGAATAAATAGTTCCCACTCTCGAACGCCACATAGAACAGCCTTGTGAGAAAATCCATGTCGGCCTCGCTATGCCAGTGGCCTTCGAGAATATCTGAAGCAGACCACGAAAAGGGGATCAGGTATTCTTTTTTATATCCTTGTCCCCATTGGGAGCCAAAATCAAGTTCCTCTGAAAGTCGTTCGATGAATGGCCTGGTTTCGTCATAAAGGATATCTTTTTTCTGCTCGCGTATTGCAGAGGCAATAACGGAATGCATCCAATAGTTCTGTGCAGTGCCGCTATGCGATATTTCCAGCATCCCCTGATCATACAGCCGTTTCAATACACTGTTTTTTTGAATGCCAAACCAGTCACTGGCGTTTTTCTTTGTAAATGGGATACTTGGGATGATAGATATCCATGTTAATATTTTCTGGTCTTTTTCATTGATGTCGCATAGAGAAAAAAGCAGGCACATCTGCTCGATGATCGTATGGTCGTCTCTCAGCTTCTCATGGTTGCCGGATACATCCTCCTGGCTCAGCTTAAATCCCATTTCTACAAGTTTCCCATATAGATCCCGTAACGAGATCTCCTCCAGCTGGGCAACTTTGGCAAGGAATTCGACCATGATCGTAAGCCGGCAGGTAAGCCCGATGATATCATCCAGTATTTCATTATCCTGTCCTAAATGATAAAAATAATAAAAGATGCTTCTGCATTCTTCTATGCCAAGCGGGGGAAGCTCCACAACCTTAAGTGACGATAAAGAACGGCACCGTCCCGTGACCAAAAGCCTGCACGGCAGGTTGGAAAGCTTGCTTAGATATCCATCCCTATCTGCATGTTCTATATTATCAATCACAACAAACATTCTCTCGCGGTATTGCTGTGCCATATTGCAGAAGGTATTCCACGCTTCGTCAGCATTGCCTTTTAGGCGGAATGCGCTTTTTATGCATTCCCGCAGGTCATTATTGTCATATCGGACCCAGCCCAGATGATCGATCCCGCTTTCTATGCTTTTCACAGTGGAATATTTTTTTATGATATTCCTCGCAACTTCTGTTTTTCCCAGCCCGCCTACAGAACTGAGGAAAACGGAAGTGCCGCGCTGCAATGATCCGGTGATCTCCTGGATTATATCCGTACGTCCTGTAAAAGAGGCTGCTATCCCGTCCGGAATGTCTGTCAGGTATTGCGGATAAGCGTAAAGCGATTGATCATTGTCTCCAAACCGCTCGTCGAGATACTGCCGGATGGATTCTATTTTATTACTGTCATCAAGGGCATTGAGATACACATATATACTGGCAGTATCATAAATATTCCTCGCATCGAACATGAACAGATCTCCAGTAATCTGATCTATTTTCTCCTGAAGGTTTTGATATTTTTTCTTCCTTCCAATTATGTAAATATAAAAGGTATTGATTTTTTTATATATTTTATAGTCACGTATCCTCTGCACCGTTTCCAAGATTTTGTCTGTGCCGTTTCTGGATGTGATCTGCAGGGCAACCCCTTTATTAAGATCGACAAGGTCAATTCCCGGATAGTTTGCCGCGAGTCTATAATTGGCATTTTCAAAGTCAGCATCAAACAGGATATCAAAGAAACCGATCAAAAGGTTTTCCGATAATTTATTGACACTATACTCCCCATTTGCGTTTTCTATAGAAACGAAACGTTCAAGATCGACAAGGTATTGCTTGATCACGTTTAAACTGTTGACATATTCAATCATAAGAATCCTTTCATGGTAGTTCTTGCTGCTATATTATCTTTTGCGGGCTATTCTGCTTGCAGGGAATTCTCAGACATCCCTGTTTCGGATGTTCCAGTCCCAGGATGATCTGTCATCTGTTCTTCAGTCTGGCCTATCTTAATTGGAATTGCTTCACTGTTTTTGGTGTTGTGCCCGATGATCAATGTAAATACCAGCATCCCGATAATAGCAAATATCCAAATACTGCTGATCACCAGCCGTACTTTCTTATACTCTTTCTTTGTGTTGTTAAATGCAGCATCATTATTTACTGCCATTGCAATATCCTGCCCGTCAAGAACACCATTGTAATTATCTTTCAGGTCAAAATATGATCGTTCCAGCCATCCCCATTTCGTATTCCCCGCTATTATGGTAACTATCATGTACAGCAACGAGGCAAGTGTAAAGATACCACACACAGCGACGATATTTGATGAAACATCGGCCTGTGTGAAACTGCTGAAATCAATCGAATCCGTGAGCAGTACCGTCATTAGGAACACGATCACGGCAACAAAATTATTTCTGAAACCTTCCACCAAATCGTGGGCAAGCTCCTGAAGCTGTCCGGCTGATTCCACGATGAATCCAGACAGCTTGTTTTTCAGCTCAATGTATTGTTCAGCATGCTTCTTTTGATATATGACATGGTTTGCAACGGCAGAATTATAAATATTCTCATCAATATCTAAAACTGTATTGGCAGTTTTGCAATGTATGTTGATTATATTCCTCGCAATGCTGGCACGGTCTACGCATCCATCATCCTTATGTATCCAGTTATAGATCCTCCATATATGATCGTTTCCGGTCAGCTCTTCTAACGTATAATCATATCCGTTGGCGGCCGGATCAAACTGCAGGACTGCTCTATCCCCTACAATGTTAGAGGTATTAGCAACGTATAAATAAGACAATACGTTTCTCAGTCTGTCAAACAGTTCTTTGATTCTGCAGAGGCGCCCATCGCACATTGGTTCAATGACTGAAAAATCCTGCGGAACCAGCGGATACAGTGCCCTGCCAAGGAATACGCTGGAATCATTGCAGTTTTTGATATAATCATTACGGTTCTTTGACCTGTCCCAGGACAGAGAGCCAGATGTAAAAGCTATCGAACTTGTGTGGAGGCAGCTGTCACAATTTAAGACCTGAAAACAGATATGCTCTCTTCCACCTGTAAACAATTCAGAAAACAGCCGAAAACTCTCTTCAATCCTCTGACTGCATAGAAATTCTGTAAATTTCTCAATACTGTAAACACTGATGACCTCGCCTGTAAATCTCTTCTGGATCCTAATTGTAATCTCTACGGAATCATCTTGCTCAAGCTGTGATCTATAAGCTTCATAGCTGCCACTCTGGGCCAAATCTTTTATATTTGAAAACCCGATATTTTCAACACTTAAAAACTGGGCATCAATACTATCACGTTCCAGACATTTACTGCATAAATAATCTAATTTGTCAACAGCAGGTAAAGCTGATGCTCTGATCTTGTATCCGATCTGAAACTTGTACAAAACCTCTTCACAGAAAGTAAGGCAGCGATTTCCAAATATTTCATTTAGGATTTGTATCATATCAATCATATGCCTGCCCCTTTTTAACCACATTATTATGTTGCTTTATAAAATGCCTTAAATGTATTGTCATCCTCACACGCGATTACCAGTCTTTTTTCACCTGTCACATCTATCTCTGCCCTTATCAGGGATTCCCTGTCAGGCTGAGCTTGCAGTACCATTAAATTGACATATTCGTTGACACGGTATTTTATTCTGCTGTTCTTTTTGACCACACTGGGATCTGCATGGAACTGGGTATCAAATCTGCCACTGTCAACATAACCAAGTAATTTTTTCTGGATCTCTTCCTTGTTAACAGATGGTTCGATTGGTTGATATGTATCCAACAGAGATCCCACCAGGTCAGAATAGTTGATCATCTGGTCTGACTGGAGTGCGTGATTAAGGGAATTCTTTAGATTATAATAGTCATAAAGAGATTTTCCTTTTACGAACCGCTTCAACTCCCGGTTCATGATCTTTAAGACTTCCTCCGTGTTCACTTTGTCAGAATTTGCCTCCCGGACCTCAAGAAAATCCTTCGTCCAGTACTGGGCCCCTGTATTGGAAAAAACTTTTACATTTCCATGAGTCACACTTCCGTCTTCAATGGACAAATCGATGACAGCTGACTTCCACACACGCTTATTTTCTCCTGGGAAGCCAAAGTTCTTAGCTAAAGTTTCTCCATCGTACCATTCTGAATGTTCAACTTTTGCGATTATATACTGATACTCCCCTTGGTCCGAGATGAACGCTTGTACGATACTGCCATGCTGTAAATTGGTCAGGTGTTCCATTCTCATCTGGGTGGCCTGTTCTACAACAAAAAGTTTCCGGGCTATGCTATCCGATAACTCTGAAGATGCTGCGTCATCTGTCACCTCGTTCCCCTGCCTGCCGGCGCCTGCGGCCAGTTCCGCAATACAGTGCATGACCGTAGTATTATGATCCGGCACAGAATACATCCGGGATGTTTTGTTCTCAGTTGTTGCAAAATTGACGTATTCTGCAATATAAGAGTTGAAATCGGAAGGGATCTCCTTCCTGACTGGATCATCCTTACCCAGATCCAAGTTGTGTAAAGAACAATACAGAATTTCCATCTATCCCAGTTCCTCCTTTGTGTTTTCCCTCAGGCATTAAATCCATATATATACAATATCAGCAACATACACAAGATTGCCCAGTTAAAATAATCCTTTTGTTGCAGCATCCTCTGAGTATATAACAAAGCATAGCTACGGATTACTGCTAATATCAATCATACCATATTTATCGTCAGATTCCCATACAACTTGTTCATGTTTTCTTCTATCCATTTTCCTATTGCCACATTCACAGCGATATCCCAAAGCGCAGAAAAAGAGGCCCACCAGCCGTTCCAGTGAACCCCTCCCGGCCCAAATCCCTTGATTTTAAGCCATCTCTCTATACTTTCGTCAAATCATACCACAATTCCTATGACATCAATTCTGAATAGCCGCCTATGACGCTACGCTACTTTGAGGACTTTTTCTCCCGGGGTAAAGATGTTCCCCCTGCGGCAGATTTACCCCACTGGGTTCGACATTCGACAAATTAAGCTTTCCGCTTGATTTTGCGCTGAATCCGGTTAGAATGATTCTAGCGTATTGCTCTGCAATGTTTGACAGGAGCGCCGGAATCTACTACAATAAAGACACAAAAGGGAATACTGCCGATAGACAGTCAGCCCTGATAAAATTACTTACAAAGAAGTGACCTTACCTTTGGCTGGGGCGGTCACTTTTTTGTGTGGTTTATGTACGCTATCAGAATTGTCACCTTATAGGATCCCTTATAACATTTCCATCCCTGCTCAGTTCACTGTCATCATTCAAACAGTCTATCTCCGACAGATAAAGTATCTGGTTTGCCATCTTGCTGAAGAATATCTCAATCAGGATGATCCCTGAACCATGCTTTGCAATAAACCGATTTGCCCTGGCGAACAGATACGGCAACAGATAATTTATGTAAGTTTGCACAAACCACCAAAAGTCACATACAATCAAATGTTGTTGCAGATGCCCTGAAACATCTATGTTTGCGACAAGGCATCAATAATATAAAGTTGTAAACTGGTGTATAGATTAAATGTTAGAAAAGAAAAACCATTTATAACCATAACTACCGTCGTCGTAATTACTCTTATTTCGGACACCTTAAGTATCACTATATGGATACTCACGCAAAATATTTTCTATTTCTTCATTCTTTCTTAAAGCAAAATCCATTCCAAACATAGCAAAAATCTCTTTCTCTTTTTCAAATAGGGCCCGTCTGAAATCTTTTCCCTTTTTCCTATTTTGTATAGCATAATCCATTGCAATTTTACGTGAAAATATGCCCACTATATTCCACAAAACATCTCTTTCTTCATTTGTTACAATATCGCTTCTTATTTTTCCCTTCTCGGTAAAAAGAATATGATACTCATTGTCCTTAGAAAATATATAGGTTCCTTCCGCACTATTATCGGTTCCCTCCGCAAAAAACAGACTACTGGAGGAGACATTACCTATTCTGTCCTTAACCTCTTTACAAATATACTTTTTTAGTTCTTCTGTTGACAACATTATACACCTCTCTTTATTTAGGTACGATATAACCTTCCGTAATCAACTGGTTTATTGGTTTTGGGAGTTCATATTGTATACCACCCCCATCTGAATCACCCCACGGCGCAATTTCAGATTGTATCGTATCTGGTATCTCTTTTATAACTTCAAACTCCTGATACACAGATGGGTCAGTATTCGGTGGCAATGCCAACTCACTCGCATCTGCACCTGGTTGTGTAACATATACACTCGTATCACTAATATCACCATATCTCCCCAATGTATCTCCAGGTTTTAATGTTATAGTCTCTTCTGTTCCTACTACTGCTCCATTATTTGGAGGATAATTCATAGTACCATCAGAATTGTACCAGCTATTATTTAAAGGTAATCCTCCTCCGTATGCAGGTTTTGTCAGCCCTGCTCCTGGAATACCTGTTATAGGTGGATATTCAAAAGAAGGCCTAGTCCCTGATTGAGTAACTGCTGCATTCCCAGGGTTCATAGGCAGACCAGAAGGTCCAGGTTCCGTAAATACAAATGCACTGCCCAAAATTGCTGCGCAAATGAACTGCTGTATATCGTCTTTCAAGCCACTGGTGAACCTTCTGTTTTCCTCAATCCATCTATCAAAAGCATTTTTCTGGATCTTTTCCACAGTTATATCGCAATTTGCCCTTATCGCTTGCAGCGAAATATCATTCAACACCATTAGATCAAGAATGGGCCCGTCTGCCTTTTTATCCATCTTTCCCATTCCGGACACCACACCCGAGGATACTCTCATTTCAAGAGTATCTGTCGGCCCTAATATACCCCCACGTTGTGGGTACAAGCGTCCCAGTATTTCTCGGATCATCTGCATCTCAGGCTCAGAACCGTCATAAATTGCTGAGAAATCGATCTCTCCACCATGCAGATCAATCTGATCTTCCAGAAACTGAAATGCTGCTTTATACATGTCCCCGTTCAGATATAAACTTCCATATGGTTCTAAAAGAACTGCAAGAAGTCCGGGATAGTTCTGTTCCATCTCCTTATATAAAATTAGTTGAGCTGTAAATGCTCCATCCTGTCCTGATGTAACTACTTTTATCTCTGTCATGCCCTCCAAGCATATAAGAGTTGATTTTGTAGTAATCACTTCTTTCCCATTTTCCAGTATTCCCTGCGGTTCTGGGTTATTCCATCTATCAGCCAACAGCATATGGTTTTGGCAGGGATATCCAAGATTTGCCCAGCAATGACCAAATGGAAAGACATTATGAAAAGCTATACAATCCTCTACACAAGCTGTCGGAAGATTATTAATATCAATGTCATCTGTATCAAGATACAGATAACTATGTGATGAACCATACGGGCATTTAAGTTCGGCTCCCATCACCAATGGTTCCGGAGGAGCATTATCTTTACCGGAAAACCAGTCAAGTAACCCCATTTTCATTACCTCCTTATCTTACCACAAATTCTTCTATATCCATACCCTTTACTTCACGCCTGTAGGCACTCTCAGCAAATGCAAGATCCACCATGACATATCTTCCACCTGCACCTTTCAGCCGGAAGATACATGTTCCTCCTATTCTGTTCCCTTGCAGGATCCCTTTCCTTATAACATTTCCACCCCCGCCCAGTTCACTGTCGTCATCCAAACAGTCTATCTCCGGCAGACAGGGTATCTGATAAGAAGCGCTCCTTTTGTTTCTCTCATCAAAGAGCACTAGATACTTAAATCTCATCCATGGACAATACATCCGTATTATATTGGCAAATTCTTTGGATACCATAAAGATGGGGCTGCTTATGATGTCCATAAACGAGATCTCCTTTTCCAGATTCACTTTCAGATAGCTCCTCTTATCCAACGCTTCATATATGAGTCTCTGGTCACGTATCCCTGGCCTTACCATCCGGTCCCATTCCAGAAACCGTGGTTGTATGTTCTTCTTATCCGCATGGATCCAGAAATATCTCTCCTGACTTACACCATCGCAGCATAATACAGACTTTCTAACGGACGGTCTGACAGCAGTCAGGCTGTACAGTTTTTTTCTTCCAATATGAAACAGGATATCTGCTTCCCCCATATATTCCCCAAAAAGAATCTTTACCAAATCTTCCGCACGGGCACCATCATAAAGTTTTCCAGTGCTTTCTATAATCCCTTCCACCATCTCCCGAACAAATGATGCAGCCAGCCGGTGATAATAGAAGGCATATGCGTACCGCACCTGGTCAATCTCATATTCTCTCAACCTTGGGAATTTTTCGGAGAGTCTGAGCCTGATCTCCTTCACATCCTGTTCAAAAAGGGAATAAATATCCCCGGCATCCCAATATGAGACCGCCATAGGAGCGTCCCGGTAGAAATTTTTCCCCATTACATCAATCCGGATAAGGTATCTGTGCAGAAAAATACTGCTGTGTAAGCAGGAAAAAAGGATACTGCTTATCCTCTCACCGCCATTTTCCCTGCTGGCTGCCTCTACAACGGCTTCTGTCAATGCGTTCAGAAACCCTGCCGCGATCTCTTTACTTTTTTCTGCGCAACGACGGGCGGTCTCTGCGCTGCTTTTATCAAAAATATCGACATAGAAGCTCTCGGCGGTTTCCATAATCCCTTCCCTGAAATCCTTCATTGTATCCTAAATTTCCCTCCGCTGAATACGATATTCTCATCTATATGGAGCCCTGCCCCACCCTGTCTCACATCCACGCTCTCCGTCCCTGCGATGATAAGAGAATCCTCTTCGCTGGAGATCGTCATACTGCCTCCTGCTATAATGGAGATGTCCTTATCACTCATAATCTGGATTCCTTCACCATCCACAATTTTTATACACATTCCCTGATTATTCGTAAGCTCTAGACTATCTGGCGTAAAAAGCAGTTCTTTTCCAAACCGCGTTTTGAATGATTTATGATCAGGTATCTTACGCCCGCCATCTGTCTCCATATGTACCGAACTGATCACATATCCACTCTCTTCCCTATGGTCTGGTATCTGCAGACGCACCCTGTCTCCTATTTCCGGCATGCAGTACCAGCCCGCACCATCCGGAGAAGAATATCCTGTTGAATAGGGAAACCATCTGTTAATTCTCTGCTTCTTGTTCTCATCACCGCATAGAACAATCTGTACTTTGTCCTGCATCACAGCATTCACCACTGCCTGAAACGAACATCCCTGCTGAGATTCGTTAAAAGACTGCAGTACTCTCAACCCTTGATCTGACCGCAACCAATAAGAGTGCACCATCTCACCCTGGCTGTATTCGCTATGTATCCGGCAGATATGTCCTCTCTGTTCTCCAGCGGTAAGGTAATCCCAAAGCCCAAAGATCTTTCTTGTAGACACACAGTACTCTACATAATCCTGTTCCTGCAATGAACCCATTCCATTTGCACCGCACTTCATAAAATGATCAATGTATTTGCCGCTACAACTATCTGTATATCCATCTACCATATGCGATATATAGTGTGGCATACCGACATAATAGAAAATGCCCTCTTGTACCACCGATGGCGTGACAGCAATTCCAAACCTGCTGGCAATCCTCTTAATGAACTCCCAGTCCGTCTCACTATACTGGAGAAGAAAATCTATTCCTGCATTCAGACTGTTTTCCGCGATGATTCCTGTCTCACAGGCATAACCACTGTTTACCATCTTCATCACATCCAGAAAAGTAAGATTCCCATCCTGGAAGGACCGAAAATGCTGCCTGCCATCCATAAGGAATGTACCGCTTTTCAGCACCAATTCAAGGACATATATATGTTGGAGCCTTTCTAGCGAAAATCCCGCAATAATCCCAGTCATCAGGATCCGTTTTTCTCCTCCTTCATCTTCTGCCTCAATCTTAACCCATATCTTCTCCATCAGGAGTATCCTGTATTTTTCTACATCTTCATCCTGTATACTACCACGTAACAGAGCCGCCGCATGTTCCCCCACCGCCTGATTTATTTCCAGCTTTTCTATCGAAATGAAATTAAAATATGAAACAACTATTTTTTCGACTTTCATCTGTTCAGTATCTTTCCCCTTTCCCCTTTATCTGCTCCAATATTTTTGGAACTAACGGTTTCCATTCATCATAAAACATCATCCTGCTGTTAAATACCCCGGCTAATATATCTGCATCAGAACGGATCAAAAACTGCACACCATAAGTCTCCTCATCCAGCGTAAAATTTTTATATTCAAACCAAACACCATCCATTTCTTCCAAGTTGATATGTCCCTGCCCGTAGATCACGGTCTCCGGTGCATGACGAAGAAAGCTGTCCCTCATCTGCCTGATCAAACTATCCAGATCCCCCGGTTCATCTTTTATCAGATGGAAACCAAAATCCTCATCATAACCAGGCCCAGATAAGATAACAGGAGGCCGATATCTGCATGGATACCTGGCCGCAGCAATCTGTTTTGGCATTACTGTAAAATCTTCCGGTAACAGGATGCGGAACAGGCCATCAAACAACGAAAACCAACGAAAACGGATACTTCTTGTATGAAACCGGATAAAATCCGTACACAGGTCATACTCTGCTGTCCTGATACGATAGTTTTCCCTTAGGGCATGAATCTTCTCATCAATAAACTCTCCTTCTTTCATATCTACATTCCACTTCCTCATGCTTCTATATTCTGCATCTATACGGCTCTTTTCCCAGTATTCTATGTGGGGAACTTTTCCTTACAGCCTGCAAGGAACCCATGACAGCCTTAAACTGTTCCTTCCCTGGCCCATCCCCTATGCCGCATCCCATGGTACCAAACATCATGCGGCTGTTAACCGGATAAATGTACATAACGTTATAAAGCCAGTCCTGATCCCACATCGTCCGGAAGGAAAACCATCCGCATCTGCCTTCTTTACAGTTCAAAAGCTCCACATCTTCTAACAATGAAGAAGGATACAAACTGATCACAGTTCTTGAAATAAGCCGGATCGCATATTCCACCTGCTGATCAAAAAGAATCTGTCCCTCAAAAAGAGAAAATGTACAAAATCTGTGTGTTTCTTCATCCTCCAGTATAATCTGCGGCTTTTCGTCACAGGGATACATACCATCTATCCTGTCTATAGTCATCATTCGGAAAGCTTCCGGGATATCCACAATTAACTGTTCTTCAAAGATCAGCATTTCCACCCTCCCCAACTGATGCTTCAATATAACTTTTCAATGCATCCTTACACGCGGAAAAAGAAACATTCGCTGACATATATTTCGCGGATCCATTCCTACAGACACATTCCTCTATCCGGGCAGTCGTTCTGCTCCCCATTTCTTCTGCTGTCATCTGATTGATCCTATCAATCGCCGGGCTCTTTCCTATTGCCCCATTCATTACTGAAGACCCCATCTCATTCTCCTCCCATACATCCGGCTACCGGTCTAAACCCCATTGCTATCCGGGATATCTGGTCAGATTCACTGCACTGTGGAATTGCCGATATAATCTTAATAATGGAATCTCCCAATTCATAACTGTTTTTCTCCTTTTCCTTTCTGAACAGCTCCTGCAGTTCAAACCGGAGTTTTTTCGCTTTCTCCTTTTTATCCGCCAGATCTTCTTCTGACATCTGCACCTGTCCTCCAATGGTACTGCTACTCCCGGAAACTGTCCGCATACTCAGAGCTGGAAGATTATTAAATTCTGTCTGTTTTCCCGTTGCATCCAGATTGTAGCAGATATTGACTACGGCAGGTTCACCCAGTTCCCTCTTAACAGCTGTTATCTCCTTCGGTGCATTCATGGTTACTTCCGTTCCCTGGATAGCCACACATCCTTTAGCTTGAATTGAAATTCCCCCACTGCTTTTAAGAATATTTCCTTCAGCATCATTTATTGACAACACTGAGTCTCCTCCATCTCCGGTCAATTCCATAAGAGAAGGACGCAGAACCAGCTTTTTATTTTGGGCCGTCACGAACCAGCGATTGGCAGGCTCCAAAAATTCCTTACTGTTTTTCCCACCTTGACGCACACAACCAATGCATACTGCATCCCGTTCGTCCTTACCACTGATATGCAATCTTACCATGCTCCCTTCTTCCGGCATACAGTAAACCAGATTTCCATGTTCTGGAAACCATGGATACTCATAAGCACTGCTGATTTCCTGCTCCTTATCTATATCCAGATGGATATATACTGTTTCATCCTTCCTTTTTAATACTGTGCCTGACAAGTCTGCTCCTTTGATATGAGGACAGTACCGGACTGGTATTTTTTGATGACCTCTTTCCATCAGTTTTGATATACAATGCAGCATCCCATTCTGTAAAATCATTTCTACCTCAAAAGGCCACAGGATTCTGGTATCATAGCAGACACTCTGCCCAAGATGGAAAACCTGTCCACTCATTACTTCATAGTAGACAGCCCTGCAGACATCATGATCCACTATCCGCATATACTCCGCGTCTACCCTCCATTTCTCATACAGCGGGACTATCTCCAACGGCTCCTCCTGTTCCTGCATCCCCAGATACAAACCTTTTCCCTCATGACCTCCTGCAGGGTACAGTAATGTCTGCAGATGGGTCGAAAGCCTTACCATAAACTCCCAATCTGTCTCCCTGTACTGTATAAAAGGAGCCCCTGTCATCTGATCCTTTGCGAAGCACTGTATGGAAAAAGCATTTTCACTGCTGACTTTGCAAAGTAAATGCAAAATAGACGTATCGCCTTGAAATGATCTGCTCTTTTTTTCCAGGTCCATGAGCCATGACAAAGAATATGCCCTGACATATATAGTCTCATAGCCCGCCTCCCTGGCAATCCGTACTTGTCCAATAACCCCGAAGAAAAGCACCTTTTTATCTCCATCCTTCATGGCTGTGACTGCTATCGGCTGGCTGTTAAGCTGTGACGCTGCAACATTTAAGCTTCCAGCCTCACTTTCCGCCACTATCTCAGCTACAGTATGGGCATTCACCCTTTCTCTGATACTCAGGCTTATAATCTGTCCTATGGGGATATTTACATGTATCTGTATCTCATTTACCCTGTAAAAATTTTCTTTCACCGCAGTCTGACTCCTTTAAAACAATGGTGCTAATTAATAAATGTATTAGTGATTATTTTTTTGATTCATGGAATTGTTTGGACCACTATATCAATAATTGGAGTTTGACAAATCTAATGTACGATTTTACAAATACTATCAACGCTTTTGGTGACTAATACCAAAACAATTTGTAGAACATGTTTCACTTACTCTCATTTTTAAGTGTTGTTTCTTTTTATCCATGCAATTCTGTATCTACCATATACCGCACGGTTTGCTGCGATATCAAATAACACCTGTCAACTTACCTTCTCCTAACGCAGCACACTGCATGGTAAATTACTTTCCCTCGCCCCGCTTTCGCAAATAGTGTGATAATCTTCTATAATTAAACGGTATCAATTTATTAAGTGTGCTCCGTTACTCATAGTATGAAGCAATGATAGAATTACCATCCGGCATAAATACTATCCGTTTTATAATTTCACTAATCACTGCCCTTCAGCGCATGGAAAACTATACATCGCATTTTCTCCACGCTTCCCCAGAAGAGCATAAAAGCACTCCTTCACACTCTTCTGGCGCTCACCACTGATCTTCAGCTTGCTGCCATCCAGCATCGTTACATTTGTATAAGCGAACTTCTTTATCTGATCAAAGTTTACAAGAAATGATTGGTGTATCCTCAGGAAGCGCTTGTTCATTGAAGATATATAATTATCAACGTCGTTCATTTTGCCATAAAATCTATCCGGCATTGTGCCGTTATCTTCTCCTTCCATATGAATGGAGATAACTCTGTCATTACTTTCAAAGTAAACAATCCTGTCAAAAGGCATCTTATATAATACCCTGTTATAAGAAAAGGTAAAATAATATGCTGTCCTACGTATCCTCTCATATGCATTAAAGAAAACTTTACTAAATTCTTCTACATTTAAAGGTTTCTTAAGAAACCGGAACGGTTCTGTGCAGAACAACTCTATCAGATAATCTTCATACGCGGAAATATAGACAATCAATGCCGGGATACTCATTTCCCTGAGAACCTGTGCAGTATGGATACCATCCATATCTTTCATCATGATATCCATATACACCAATTCAAAGCACATTCCCTGGTCTCTGATAGCTTCTAATAAAGAAGCCCCATCGAAAAATACATCACAATTAATCTTAATGCCCTGCTCAGAAGCAACCATTCGGAGCATCTCTTCCACTATACCTGTCTCAATTCTGTCATCATCACAGATCGCAATGTTGATTGTCCATTTCATCTGCTGTGTTGCCAAGACCCATCTCCTTTCCACATGCTGAACTCATGCAAACGGCTTCTCCCTGCTAAAACACCGCAAGCAGAAGAACTTTTTTTCTGTCAAATACATAGATGAAATGAGCCGGGGGAAATGCTATCCCATACAAATACTCCTCTTCCACACAAAATATGCCTGCCCGAGATTTTACGAAATGCAGCCTTTTATCTTGTCGGTACATGGCAAAAAGCAACCTGATGATCCGTCTGCACCATCAGGCTGATATAGGTAATACCTCCCTATATTTTTACCTTCTTGCATCCACCGCATCAAATATCCTCTAAAATCAGAAAGTTCCTTCTCTGAATTCCGGCTCCAATAAGCAGACTATTCTATAACAAAATATATACTCTAACCGGCCGGAGAATAACTTTATGTTGAAACTATTGCTCTATATGTAAGAATTATCTGATACCATTATGTCAGATTCTCCTATCCTGCTCTGTATGACTGAAATAATTTGATGCGTCTCATGAAGCTGCCCGGCTCCCTGTTACAACTGAAACAGAAATGGAGCAACCTGAATCAGTCTCAGCCAGAAAGATTCATACTATGGGCTATTTTTAAATGTACTTGTGGGAAATTCAATAAATTGTATAGAAAAAATGTCTCTTACAATAGAGACAAGATAATAGGACAACATGTCTGATCGCCCTACCAAAGAAGAAATACTTTATTGAGCAAATATATATGTAAACACTGATCTGCGGGAATGTCTGGGAGCAGAGCCGGACATATTATTTTATCCATTAAGCAGCACGCAGAGACGGTCTCTTACACTCTTCTGTCGATCTTTACTGATCTGCAGCCTTCTTCCGCCAAACATTTCCACTTCTGTATAGGTAGTTCTTTTTATATGATCAAAATTTACAAGAAAAGACTGATGGATACGCAGGAATCGGTTATCCATGGATGTAACCTGCCTTTCAACATCTTTCATCTTTCCATAGAATTTATCTATTTCTAACGCGTTTCTGCTTCCTACGGTGCAGATATATATAACTCTGTCCCTGCTTTCAAAGTAAATAATCCTGTCAAAAGGTATCTTATATATTGTCTTATTAAAGAAAAAAGTATAATACCCGGCAGTTCTGTTTATCCTCCTACAGGCAGCGAGGAATACATTTCGAAATTCTACCATATCAATAGGTTTTCTCAGAAACCGAAACGGTTCCACCCAAAACAATTCAGTCATATATTCTTCGTAGGCAGAAATAAAAACAATCAAGTTAAGAACACCTATATCTCTTATAGCCTGTGCAGTCTGTATTCCGCTCATGCCACACATTTTTATATCCATATAAATCAAATCAAAGTATATACCCTGCCCTTTGACCGCTTCTATCACAGACATACCATCAAAGAATATACTGCATCTGATACTGATTCCATGAATATCCGCAGTCTCATAGAGCATTGCTGTTAACGTCTCTATCATACCTGTATCATCATCACATACTGCAATATTCATCCTCTATACCTCCATTCGAGATGCTTGTCAATCTCACCAGTGTCAGCTACAGCACAATGAAACGGTTTCCTTATAAAAAGAGACATTTTCCGGGTATCAAGGTTCCAATGTGCAGAACCCCCGATTTGCTCTGAGTAAACAGATACGGCAACAAATATTTTATGTAATCTTGGCATGAAACATCGAAACCCACATAAAATCAAATGCTATCGTAATTGTTTTGAAACATCTGCGTTTGAGACAAGGAGTCCATATATAAAGTTGTAAACTGGTGTATAAAAATACGATCCATACATAAACCTGTTCCCGGCTTATTTCTTTTCCATCCTATATATTCGAATCTCTTCCATTAATTTACTACTACCTGCAAGTAATTCAGCACAGCATATCACCATCATAGCAGAATCCCAGCCCTTTACTGAACAAATAAAAGCAATTAATAGCACCACTATCTGTACTATACCAATGATCCATATAAAAGATGATCTGTTCTGCCTTTTTCGCTCTGCATATGCTTCCAATCCGATTAGGATCAGGCAAAATATCAGAATCATCCACATCACAAATTCACCTAGGAGCATATATTTTACGGATACTAAGACTAATGCGAATACCAGACAGGATAGCAAAAAACAATGCCAGTACTTCTTTAGATGGATTCCTCCCAGATAAGAACGTAATGGTGAAAAAAAGATAAAAAAAACAATACCTTCCACTACCATATTCATGCACAGACATAACAAAATCGCTGTTATGATAACTCCACCCATTTCCAACATTCTCAGCAATCCATACTGATAAATCTCAAACATAGAACCACTAATTATCTTCTCTCTGACCAGTATATCTGCTATCCTATGCGCTATCTTTTCCATAATTTCTCTCCCGACTACATATAATTTATACCTTTTTATCATAATGCACTGAAAAATGTAAAAAAAACCGACCTGCATGTAAGAATCACCGGGAATAAAGGATGACAACAGCCCGGAACAGCCCCCGGTCATGCCGGACAGAGAGGAG